>NZ_RZST01000026.1:0-29580 GCF_003997575.1 Mesorhizobium sp. M1A.F.Ca.IN.022.07.1.1 | reverse complement strand
GCAATAATGCCCGACGACGAGCACCACCCCGTCGGCCACCAGCTTCTGGGCGGCCGCGACCGCCTGCTCGGGATCGCAGAAATCGTCGACCGAGATCAGCCTCACCTTCTGGCCGAGCACGCCACCCGCCGCGTTGAGGTCGGCCACCGCCCTCTCCGCGCCGCGTTGCCCCTGCTCGCCGATCCAGGCAAGCCGCCCTGTCATCGCAGACGAGACCCCGATCAGCACTTCAGCCCTCGCGGAACTGAACACGGCCGCCAGAACTAGGATCGCTAGGGCGATGACACGGTGCATGTTTTGCACCCCCTGTGAACAGTAGCTTACGCTAATCCAGTCACACCCGACAGCCCCTTCGGTAAGCGCGAGTGCCTCGGATGTGACGCGAAAACACCGCCCCGGCGCACGGGCCTAATTCTAAACCGTCGGGCATGAGCGCTCTCCATTCAAGCCTGTTTTCAAGTCTTGTTTGCCTGCAGGAAATCGCGGGCTATGGTTTGGGACTTTTGTTCTACGTTCGAAGCAGGCGCGGGTAAGACGGCGTGGCGCATAATCCTCTGGTTTCAATCGTGGTTCCTGCGCACAACGCCGAGGCAACGCTGGCGCGCGCACTCGATTGCCTTCTCGATCAGGATATAGCGGATTGGGAGGCGATCATCGTCGATGACTCCTCCACGGATCGCACCCCCGCGATCATCGCCGGTTATGTTGAGCGCGATGCCCGATTTCGCACGTTGAGCTCTTGCGCATATAGCGCCGCCGGCGCGCGCAACAGCGGGATTTCGGTCGCGCGCGGCCAATGGCTCATGTTTCTGGATGCGGACGATTGGGTGGATGCCAGCTTCCTTGCAAAAATGCTGACCGCCCTGAAAACCGCTCCCGATGCGGTGGCCGCCTTTTGCGGTTCTCGGCGCGTGATGCCCGACGGCGAACTGACCCCGTCGAGCATCTCAACAGAGGTTGCGATCGAGCCCTTCGAAACTTTCGCGCGCCGGCGCGCCATTCGCACTCACGCGCTGCTGGTCGATCGGAAGACAATTGTCGAGTTGGGCGGTTTCGATGTGTCGCTGCGCACCTGCGAGGACTGGGACCTGTGGCAGCGTCTCGCACGTCTGGGCAAACGTTGGGTGATGGTCGACGAGCCTCTCGCTTTCCATCGGGTCAGCCCCAACTCGCTCTCCTGGAATTCGACGCAGATGCTGGCAGATGCGGCAATCGTGATCGTCCGCGGCTTTTCTCCTGATCCCAGGGTCGAACACCCGGCATCGGTTCACGAGAATGGAGCGATCGACGCGAACGGCTGCTCCGCTGCCGAAGCACTCGCGTGGTTCGCGCTGTGGAACGCCGCGTCGGATTGCGGCCGCGGCGCCTGCTCAATCGACGCGCAGTCCCTGCGCGCGGTCCCGGCAGCACGCAAATGGGCGCGTGAGATCGCCAGGGTGGTCTTCGATGGCCTTATGGTAGGAAGCATGTCGGTGCCAGCGCAATTGGCTGCCAGGTGGGACAGGTTCGGTGGCCCCCTCACCGAGTTGATCGTCGAACTCGGCAGGGTCTGGGACGATCCCGCAGCGGGTCGCCGCGTCCAGTATCACCTTGAGCAAATGCTTCTCGACTCCGACGATCTCGCCGCGCCGCGCAGACTGACGCGGACACTCGGAATTCGCGTCGACGTTGGAAATCCGGCCTCCACCGACCTGCCGGAAGGAATCGATCGAATTTATGCGTATCTGATGATGGACGGCCGGATCGAGGCTCGCGTGCAGTTCGGCGCGCTCGGGAAAGTGACAAGGAACCATTGGATTGAGTTGGCCTCGCAGAGCGGCGTCGCCGACAAGTCAAACATGTCTGAAGCCGAGGCATCGTTGTCCATGGCGGAGCCTCCGTCCGATCCGGATAGCCACTTCGGCAAGCTGGCGCGATTGGCCGCGAAAGCGCAGGAACTGGTTCGGTCGAGCGCCGAACCTGCAGAGCCATTTGCGGCACCGCGCCGTAAACCGGCCGCGGATGACAACGGTACTGATCGCACGTCGTTCTGGAATCGCCGTTTCGCGACCGAGGATCCCTGGAACTATCGTTCGCCCTATGAGCAGGAAAAGTATGAGCGGCAGCTCGAAATTCTGCCTGCCGGTCTCATCGGACGGGCGCTTGAGCTGGCCTGCGCGGAGGGCCACTTCACGCGGCAGCTGGCGCCGCGAGTCGGCCATTTGACCGCAACTGACATCTCCAGCGTAGCCGTCGAGCGGGCGCGCGCGCGATGCAGCGGTCAGCCGAATGTCGACTTCGGCGTACTGGATTTCTCCGCGGAAACGCTTCCGGGCAAGATGGATCTGATCGTCTGTTCGGAAGTGCTCTACTACCTGGACGATCTCGCTGAGTTGCGGCGCATCGCCAAGAAATTTGTTGAGGCGTTGACGCCTGGCGGCAGTGTCGTCAGCGCACACGCATTCGTGCTCCGAGACAATGTTGAGAGGACGGGCTTCGACTGGAACACATTCGGCGCACAAGCGATCTCGGAGACGCTGGCGGCGACCGAAGGCCTCGTCCTCGAGCGGTCGATCCAGACCGAGCTCTATCGCATAGACCGCTTCCGCCGCCTGTCACCGGACGGCGTGGCGACGGACCCGGTGATTGATCATGTGCCAATCCACGCGCCCATCGGTGTTGGAGTCGCGCGAAATATCGTCTGGGGCGGGGCACGGGCCTTGCGCCGCGACGTCGCGCGCAGCGAGCGGCGGCAGCATGTCCCTGTCCTCATGTACCACGGCATCGCCGATGATGGTCCAGCCGCGCTCGCCCGTTTTCGGCTCACGCCCGCCGCATTCGACCGCCAGATGGCATGGCTGCGCGCCAATGGCTTTCACGCCATCACGTCCGAGCAACTGGGATGGTCCATCGCCAACCGTGAACCTTTCGTTGGCCGCCCGGTGCTCATCACCTTCGATGACGGCTTCCAGAATTTTGCCGACCATGCTTGGCCGATCTTGCGCGCGAACGACCTGACCGCGGAAGTGTTCCTGGTAACGGACTTGGTAGGGGAAAGTGCACGGTGGGACATCGACAGCGGTCCGCCGACGCAGCTTATGGACGCTGGGACGGTGCGACGTCTTGCCGGCGAAGGTGCGTTCTTCGGAAGCCATCTGGCGACGCATCGCGCGATCGATGGTCTGTCGAGTTCTGATTTGGCCGCCGAGCTCCTGCGCTCTCGCATGTTCGTCGAACGGTGGACCGGTCGGCCAACCACGGCGTTCGCGGCACCCTTCTCTGTCACCGACCGACGGCTTGGCCGGCTGGCCAGGGAGTGCGGCTATCGGATCGGCTTCGGCGGCAAACACGGGCCGGCGGATCTCGATTGCGATCCCATCGACCTTCCGCGCATCGAGGTTCGCGGGGATCGCTCGCTCGAAGACTTTGTTGCGCGTGTCGAGGCCGTGCTCGGATGACCGGTCAACAAACCGGGTTCTGCTTTTTTATCGGTGTCCCGCCCGACTACCTTGTTCGCAAGTCTATTGAACGACCTGGGATACGGCTGACATCAGCTCCTGCGGGTTTGGCGCCCCAAACATGTATCGCCCACCCTCTGGAACCTCCGTGAAGCTCCAGCGGACCACCCCCTGCCGGTCCAGCAGGAATTGACCGATCAGTTGTCCGTGTCCCGTTGCCATCATCTGCTGGTCGGCCTCGGTCACTTCGTAATGGTCCTTCTTGTCGAGGAATTCGCTGGCCGCAAAAGGATCCATGGGAGCGGGCAACTCGCCTGGTATGTCGACCCGCATATCCTTTGCCGCTGCCATCGAGACCTTGTACGGCCAGTTCGTGTCGTCCTGGGTGAATTCAAGATTGGGCAGTCCAAAAGCACGATGCGAAGCGCGTTCAGGGTCGGAAGCCGCAAGCAGATTCGGCATCGGGTGGTAGCGGAAATAGAGACGCGCCCGTTCGATCGGCGTGTTGACCACCGTCAGGCTTTCCACCCCCTTTTCGCGCAGTTCCGGATCAAGCCGCGCCTGGGCGGCGATATGGCGTCGGCAAAACGCACAATGCAGACCTCGAAACAGGCCAACCAGCACCGGTTTTTGTCCGCGGAAGTCGTCAAGCGCGATCTTGCCTTCCTGGGTTATGGCGTCGAGCACCACGTTCGGCGCACGATCGCCTGGCTGAAGCGGTACCAAGTCAATACGCGCGGACATTGTTCAACCTCCCACCCGGCTAGTCGAGAAAAGGCAGCACCACAAGCGCTTCCGGGTCTAGCCCGTGCTGGGCGCATATACCCTGCGCCAGGGAAAAGTAGCGTTCGGCCTCGGCCAGATTGTCGAGGTCGAGATTAAGCGTTGCCAGACCATCATAGCACGGAAACAGCAGTTGGGGTTCACTCGTTTCGCGCGCTACGTCCAGTGCTTCGTGGAACAAGCCAACCGCCAGTTCCGGACGACCGTTGCACTGGTGGATCTGCGCAAGCACGATCAACGGCACCGGCAGGTGCTCGCGCTGGTCGAGTGCCCGGTCGATCTCGATGGCCTTCTCGGCAGCAGGCACGCCCTCCGTTGGGCAACGATCCGTGAAAGTACAACAAGCAACCGCCAGGTTCGCGAGGAGGCGCGCCTGAAAGCCCAAATCACCAATATGGCGCGCCACTTCAAGACCGCGCCGACAGACCTTTATCGCCTGTGCCGGATCGATGGTCGTGTAAAGCACGCCGAGATTGGTGTAGCCGCGGCAGGCCGTGCCCAGCAGACCGGCGGCTTCGGCCAATTCAATGCTACGCTCGATCTGGCGCACCGCTTCAAGGTTTCGCCCAAGGCGAGCCAGCGCGACAGCCTTGGTGTTGAGCGCCTCGGCGGTCACAAGAGTGGCGTCACGCCCTTCCTCGGAGACATGCTCCGTTGTCAGAGTGCGTACGCCATCCAGCGCCGCGTCTGCCCATTTTGCTGCGCGAGCGTGATCTCCGCTACGGAACGCCTGTCGGCCACGTTCTTGCCACAGCTGCGCCTGCTCGATCGGGGCATCCGCTCCTTCGAGCAGCGCTGCGGCTTCCGCATAGCGGGATTCTGCGTTGTCCCGCTTGCCGACGTCCCAGAGCAGCCGACCGATCTTGCGCAAAACTCGTGCCGACGCGACACGATTGCCTGATTCCCGATATGCCTGCAGCACCGTTTCGTAGTGCTGGTGCGCGACCTCGCGGCGGCCTACCGGGCCGCTCAAATCGGCAATGCGCTCCGCGATTGCCAATTTGAGCGGCGTTTGCCCGATCGCGCCCAACGCAGTCAGCGCTCGCTCGTAGAAACGAAGGGCGTCGTCGTTGGCGTATATCATGCGAGCGCGATCGCCCGCCGCCTGCAAGTAATGCGCGCCTTTCTCCCGCTCCGCGCTCTGCGCGAAATGATGACCGAGCACGGTCAAATCCTCGAGCCGTTCCGGCTTGTCGCCACACAGCTGCTCCAAGGCGGCACCGACCCGCCCGTGGATATCGGTCCGGCGTTGCAACAGCAGATTCTGGTAGATCACGTCCTGCAGCAACGTTTGCGTAAAGCGGTAGCTTGGCGACGAGATCGAGCCTGATCCGGCGACCTCCTCGATGATTTCGGCATCGCAAAGCAGTTCGCAGCCGGCTTCCAAGCGGCCGGGTTCGGCTGTCACGGCTTTCAAAAGTGTGGCATCGAAGCGCGGGCCGATCACCGCGGCTTCCTGGGCCAACCGGCGCACCTCCTGGGGCAGCCGGTCGACCCGGGCAAGCAGCATTGCCTGGATAGTGGCGGGAATGCCGGTTGCGACTTCGCCTGCCGCAGTCCGCCATCGCTGGCCCTCGCGCATCAGCACACCGCGATCGATCAGGCCGCGAACGATCTCCTCTATAAAAAGCGGGTTGCCGCCGGCGCGCTCGAGGATCTGGTCGACAAGCCTGCCTGCGGACTTTACCCAGCTCTCACCGAACAGCGCCGCCAGCAGCCCGCGTCCGTCATCAGTGTTGAGCGGCGAAAGCCTGAGCGCTGTGTGACTGACCCGACTTGAGTCGAGCTGGTCGTTGTCCGGCGCCGGACGATGCGTGACCAGCAACATCAACCGTGTGCGTTCCAACCTATCCATCACGAAACGCAGCGCCTCGAGCGACACGGCGTCGGCCCAGTGCAGATCTTCGACGACAATCAACAGCGGCGACAAGGCAAGCCGCCTTTCGATGATCGTGCGGACTGCGTAGAGGATTTGCCGCCGCAGCTGCTCGGGCTCGACATGCTGCAAGGTGGCATCGGGGTCGCCAAGGCCAAGCACATGGTAGAGCAAAGGCATCAGCCGCTTCGCCTCCTCGCCCTGCAGGCCGAGGTCGGTCAGCAAGCCTCCGAGCTTCGCCCGCATTTCATCCCCAGTATCGCTTTGCATCATCCCGGCAGCGCTGCGCACCACTGCGCCCAAGGCGCCAAAAGATTGTTCGCCCAGCGGGGAGCATGTGGCCTGCCGCACGGCGACGTTGCGAAAACGATCCTCGTCGCCGACGCGGGCGACGAACTCCTTCACCAGCCTCGATTTCCCGATACCGGCTTCTCCAACGAGGCGAACAAGTTGGGCCGAACCGCCGCACGCCTGGTCAAGGCTGGCCAGCATTCTATGGAGCTCCGCACCACGACCTATGATCGGCGCGCTGAGGCCGAGCGCCTCGAGCCCACGCGCTGCACGCGGCAACGCTAGCGGTGCGTCCAGTCGATGGACGAGCACACTGCCTGCCTTGCCGCGAAGCACAACATCGCCCAGCGGCTCGAAAGAGAAGGCATGCCGGGTCAGCCTGTGAGTGAGTTCGCCCACCAGAACCTCACCCGGTGCGGCCAGCGATTGCAAGCGTTGCGCCGTATTCACTGTATCGCCGGTCACCGAATAGGATTTGGCGGTGCCGATGCCCAATCCGCCGGTGACGACCGGACCAGTGTTTATGCCGATGTGGAGCAACAGAGGCGAGCCGGAGTGGGGAGCGCTTTCGCCGAGCCGCGTCGTCCGGGCCATCATGTCGAGAGCGGCGCGAAGCGCACGTTCCGGATCGTCTTCATGCGCGACCGGCGCACCGAACAAGGCAAGCAATGCATCGCCGATGAATTTGTCGACGAAACCGCCAAAGTTTCGCACGGCTGCCGTCAATTCCCTGAACAGTTGGTTCTGCAGCGCTTGCATCACCTCGGGGTCGAGCTGCTCGCTGAGTGTCGTGAAGCCGCAAAGGTCGGCGAACAGGACCGTCACCGTCCTGCGATCGGCTTCAGAGACGGGATGGAACCCATCATCTTCGCTTTCGATGATCGCGAGCAGCGACGGAGTTCGATAAGGCGGCACAATGGTCCGGCTCGGTGTCGGAGCAGGCCGTTCGACGGCTTTTGCCGTCGCACCGACGCCTGCCCCACATTTCGGACAGAACTCGAAATCAGGTGCGCACAGGTAGCCGCAACTGGCGCATGGCACGGGCTGGCGCCTGCCACACTTCGGACAGAAGGCGAAACCGCCCTCAACCTCGAAACCGCAGCCCGAGCAGTCCATCGAGCAAGACCTCACTGGAGCCATGACGGCGTGATCTCGCCACGCACTTCACGGCCGGGGTATTCAAACAAGAATGAACCGATAGTCGTCGGCCAGCAAGCGGCAGCGCAAATGGGGCATCGAGCGATCGGTCCAGGCCCGGTGGCAGAGCGCTGCCGACTCGCGCGTCTGCGTAGCCGTCGTCCACGAAAATTCCCTCTTAGCCTCCGCCTTCCTGCTATTATGGAGCCGAGGACACGTGCCCATGAGCGAAAACCGGAAGCTGGCCGCAATCCTGGCTGCAGATGTGGTTGGATACAGCCGGCTCGCGAGCGCGGACGAAGATCGTACTTTGGCGAGGTTGCGGGCACTGCGCAGCGACCTGATCGATCCGATCATCGCAGTCCACAACGGGCGGGTAATCAAGCGCACCGGGGATGGAGCGCTGGTCGAGTTCCGCAGCGTGGTGGATGCCGTGCGCTGCGCCGTAGAGGTTCAGAACGGCATGGTCGAGCGCAATGCCGGCGTGCCGCAGGACCGCCGCATCGAGTTCAGGATCGGCATCCATCTGGGCGATGTGGTCGAAGAGAGCGACGGCGACCTGATGGGCGACGGCGTCAACATCGCCTCGCGTTTGGAGGGCGTCGCGGCGCCCGGCGCCATCTGCCTGTCCGAAGATGCCTATCGCCAGGTCAAGGCGCGGCTCGACCTCTCGGTCAGCGATCTCGGCAGCACACAGCTCAAGAACATCGCCGAGCCGATCCGGGTCTATTCGCTGCAAGTCGGCAGCGCCGGGACCAAGCCGGCCGCGACCCCGGAAACCGCGGCAAGCCGGCCCGCGACGGCAGCGCCGCCGAAACTGTCGATCGCCGTCCTGCCGTTCGCCAACATGAGCGGTGACGCCGAACAGGATTACTTCGCCGATGGCATTTCTGAGGACATCATCACGGCGCTGTCCAAACTGTCGCAGCTCTTCGTCATCGCACGCAATTCGTCGTTCACCTTCAAGGGGCAGAACGTCCATGTGCAGGAGGTGGGCTCGAAGCTCGGCGTGCGGCATGTACTTGAGGGCAGCGTACGCAAGTCGGGGAACAGGGTGCGCATCACCGCGCAGCTCATCGATGCAACCTCGGGCGGTCACCTTTGGGCGGAGCGGTTCGATCGGGACCTGACCGATATATTCGCCGTGCAGGACGATGTGACGCAGCAGATCGTCGGAGCGTTGGCGCTCAATCTCACCGAAGGCGACCGTCAGCGGCTGGCGCCCGAGTATGCGCGCAACACGCAGGCGTATGACTATTTCATGCGGGGCCGGGAGCTGTGGCACCGGCTGACGAAGGAGACGAACGTCGCAGCCCGCGACCTCTTGCAACGTGCGATCGAACTGGACCCGAAGTTTGCCTCTGCCCACGCCTTCCTCGCCCTCACGCACGGGCTCGATTACCTGAACAGGTGGAGTGCGTCGCCGCCGGAATCGATGGCGCAAGCGGAAGAGGCTGCAACGCGAGCGGTAACGCTGGATGACAGCGATCCCTGGGCGCACTGGGCACTGGCTATCGTGAAGCTGTATACACGACGGCACGATGAAGCCATCAACGAGGCCGAGCACGCGATAGCTCTCAATCCGAACTTCGCCGAAGGGCACGTGATCCTCGGCGAGGCGCTGCACTATTCGGGCAGATCCGTAGAGGCGCTCGAGAGTTACGCCCGGGGCAAGACCTTGAATCCATACTTTCCGGATGTGCTTCTGCATTTCCAGGCTTTGGCATCGTTTCAACTCGGAAGGTACGAAGAGGCCGTTGACCTCTTGCTGCAGCGGCTGGCTCGCAACGCTGTCACCGATGTCTCGCGCGCGCTTCTGGCCGCCAGCTACGGCCATCTGGGCCGTTTCGCCGAGGCCCGCGAGGCATGGCAGGAGGTGCTTCGCGTCAATCCCGACTATTCGCTGGACTACCGACGCAAGGTCTTGCCCTACAAGAACCCTGCCGATTTCGAACTCATCGTGGACGGGCTCCGCAAGGCCGGTATCGTGCAATGACAGGTGAGGCCATGTCAGGTCAGGCCTTGAACTGCGTTCATTCGCGAATGGACTCTCCGCGAATAAAACCTGATGCGAAGCTCAGGTCGCCTTGATCTCTGCCTGGCCGATCTTGCGCCATCGGGCGTCTTCCCGAACCAGTTTCAGGTCGTCGGTCGTCTCGGCAAATGTTTGCAAGCGATACTGCCGGAGCAGATCCGCGAAGAGCGCCCCTTGCGGCAGGCCGGCAAGCTGCTCGCGGACCGAGATCTTTTCATCGATGACCCGCACGCCCCAGGCATTTTCCCGAACCTGCAGCTCCTGAGCCAGATCGCGCTCTTCCGGCGCGTTCTCGTCGAGCGCGGCCAGCAGGATCGAGTGGAAAAGCGCCACATAGCCAATCTGTCTCAGGCCGCCCACAACCCGCACGCGCGGCAATATGGCGAGCACGAGGAACGTGAGGAACAAGTTCGGCAGCAGCACGCCTTCCAGTAGCGCCTGCTTGAGATGCGTTCGCTCGAACGGGATGGAAAGACCATGCCGCCTGTCGGGCTCGATCAGGTGGCCGTTCTCGAGGACGAGCTTGCGCACGCGCTCGTCGCGGATGCCCCAGAAATAGGCTGTGGCATTGGGCAGGAATCTGCCAAATGGTCTCGCTGCGGTCTCTTGCAGGGCACGTTCGAGACGCTTGCGCCTCGCGGGCTCAAAGAGCAGCTTGGAAAGAAGGCTGCCGTCATATTCCAGATGCCGAGCCATGGCGGCCGCGGCCAGCCGATCATCGATGAAAACCGGCTTGGCCATGCTGGAACAGTCCCAATTGGCGACCAGATCCTCGTTGAGGGCTGTCACCGCATCGGCCGCGGTTGCAAACATCTTGTCCCGGCTGGCAAGCAGTGTGCCCAGCCAGCGGCTGGCATCCGTTTCATCACCCACCGCTTCGAGCGCGCGTTTGTTGAGGAAGACGGGACCGGCCGCGCAGGCGCTTTTGCGGCAAAGCTTGTGGCGTCCCATGCCAAACAGGTTGACCTTGTCGTCGCCAACATCGAGCCATCCGGGCCCCTCCCGGCCGATTGTCTCCATGGTCATCGTCGTTCCCATGAAGCAGAAGAAGGCCGAGAGCCCGCTTTCGACCGCGCCGAGCCAGGCAAGCAGCAGGGCGTCGAAGGTGATCCGGTCCATCAGAAGCAGACAGTGCAGGCCGGACTGAATGACCGGTCTGTGCTCGAACGCTTCGAGGGCCTTGCCGACCTCTTCAGGCTGCATGATCGCACCAAGACGCCGATGCAGCACGTCGCGCAGGATCGAGCGGGCAGCGATCGCCGGGTCCGATGCAGGCCTTGCCACCGGCCGCCACAGATGGCGGGCATAATCGGAAACCGGTGCGTTCCAGTTCTGCTCGATGTCACGCACGACCTCCGGGCAGAGCAGCGACAGCACAGCCAGAATTTCCACTGGAGGCGTGGGGATTGGGTCAGCCACGGCGGTCATCTGTCCCGTCTGGCGGCTCGCGGTGCAAACGCCAAGGGAGACCAGACTTCCTGAATGCCGGCCCACACATGGATCGTCAACTCGATCAGAACGGTGTGAGATGAAATTATCCTACAGAGTTCTCCATCGGCAACCACCAGTTCGCCAACTCGGCTTGATTTGTAGATCGGCTAAACAGTTATGACCGAACAGCGGATTTCAGAATCGCAGCCGGGCCATGCTGAGGAGGTCGTGGTACTGGCCCTCGGTAAAACCGGCCTTCACATGCCGACCTTCGACCTCGAAGCCATGGCTTTTGTAGAGGCGCATGGCCGGTTCATTGTCGGCATAGACGGTCAATTCGACCCGCTTCAGAGCGCGCCAGTTGTCGGCCACGTCGAGCAGCGCGCCAAGTATGGCAGAGCCGATGCCTTTGCCGACAAAGGCATCGTCAAGACCCATATTGATCTCGCCGATATGCGAACGGCGCGGCGAGCCCTGCACGACCAGGCTGCCATGGCCGACGACCCTGCCCTCCACCTCCGCAACGATCCAGGTGGTTTCCTGGCCGGACTTGGCGATGCGCCGCTCCACCTGCTCCACCATCTCGAAAGGCATCCTGAGCGTGCCCCAGCGGAAGCCCGGCATGTTGAAGATGGCGCAAAGCGCCTCCGCATCGCTTAGCCGAACGGATCGGAGCTGCGGCTGGATTTTCTCGGAGGATGGCGAGGTTGTGCTGGTCATAACGTTCCCGGCGATGGCAATCGGCACGGTACGATGCACCCTACGTCACCTGAAAATCCAGCCGTCTCTAGAACCTATGATGCCGATTGCGAGCTAAAATACTGAGTGGCGGCGAAAAGTTTGAAGACGCCGCTGATGCCGATCCAGGCGAAAAGGGCGAGCCAGCACAATGTCCCGGTCGCCGTCCAGTCGATCCGGTTCACCGCAGCGTCGGTGATGACGAGTCCAACAATGGCAAGCAGGCCAACCAGCAACTGCGCCAAGCCCAGCACCAGCAGTTCCTCGCGCGGCGCGCTTCTCCAGACGACATATATGCCACCCGCCCCCGCGAGGAAGATGGCGCTGTAGACCTGAGCGTGGAAGCCATCGACCGGCCATGGCCAGAAGCTGCCGAATGTCAGGGGGAACAGCAAAAGGCCGACGCCATAGAGCCCAAGGACTGCCAATTCCACCGGCATGTAGCCGCGCCATGCGGGCTGTAAGGTCACGCCTCTTGCAGAAGGAAGGGCCCTGGCCCGCCACAAGAACAGCCCGGATGCCGCGACCGAACCAAGATAGACCAGAAACCAGAGCCAGGGCGCTTTGCGCCCGAAGTTGAAATAGCCGAGATTGATGAACGACGCCACCGACACGATGACGGTGAAGATGAGCGCCATGACGAGCACGAGCCTGCCGGGCGACCAGCGATTCCAGAACAGCAGCGCCGCCATCACGACCATTTCGGCGGTGTAGAAGCCACCAAGGAAGCGGGCATTGAACGGGGTGACGGCCCACGGCCAGCGCGGCTTGACCAGCACGGGCGCGAAGAACAGGCCGGCGCCTACGGTCAGGACGATAATGACCACCAAGGAAAAGAGGCGCAGGGTGCCGGGAAACGGCGGATTGTCGGATGTCGGCATCGGGTAGCCCGCATAGATAAATGCCCATGGATCATCATAGTGCCGGTTGCGGCCGGCGAAAATCCACCAAACGGACTTGAGGTATCGCCCGGCTTGTCTATTCGAATGGCCGTAGGGTCGGTTTCGAAGTAAAATGGCGCAGTCGGACCAGGACCGGTCCGGTCAACACGTTTCGGCGGCGCATTTCTTCCGGAGCCTGCACGATGAACGAAGCTCAGGATCTGTTCTCGCTTCTGCGGCAATCGACCGATGTCGATCCGCGGGCAATCGATGCGATCAAGCGAACCATCGCGGAGGGCAAGGACCGCGAGCTTTGCCGCATCAATGCTCTAGCCTTCGCCAGCAAGCATGGCCTCGATGTGGAACGCGCCATAGGCGCCTTTCTGCATGCGGCGCGCGTGGGCCTCTTCGACATTTCCTGGAATGTTCTATGCCCCGGCTGTGGCGGCGTGCTCGACAGCAACGCCACGCTCAAAACCCTGCAGAAGGACGAATATACCTGCGCGCTGTGTTCCGAAGGCTATTCACCGACCCTCGACGAGATGGTCGAGGTGACATTCACGGTCAGTCCTCGCGTGCGCAAGATTGCCGCCCACAATCCACACGAACTGCCGTTGGTGGAATATTTCCGCCAGATCTACTGGGCGTCCGGCGTCGACCTGCCGGAAGAGGATTTCGCCAAGACGATGGAAGCGTTCTCGCTGGAGGATATCGAGCTTGCGCCAGGTGAAAAGGCTGTTCTGCCCGTACAGCTTCCGTCCGAATTCATCATCGTCTTCGAGCCGGTCACCCATTCAGTGCAGTTCATCGACGTCAAGGGCGAACCGACAAGAGAGCGACGAAGCCTCTCATTGGTCTTCGACCGCGAGCATGTCCAGAACCAGACGCTGGAGATGCAACCCGGCCCGTTGCGCATTTCGCTGGAAAACAGGACCGACACCCGCGTGCTGCCGACGGTCTTCATCGCCGGCCAGGAATTGCATGATCTCCTGGGCAAACGCCGGCCGTTCCTGACAGCCAAGCGCCTGCTCACCAACCAGACGTTCCGCGATCTTTATCGCACGGATACGCTCGACATCAACCAGCGCCTGAAGATCACTAGCCTCACCTTCCTGTTCACCGACCTGCGTGGATCGACCGAGCTTTACGAGCGGGTGGGCGATCTTTCAGCCTTCGATCTCGTGCGCGTGCATTTTCAGGTTCTGCACGAGATCGTCGCGTCCGAGGCAGGCGCGGTGGTGAAGACGATCGGCGATGCGGTGATGGCGACCTTCGCGACGCCGGATCGTGCGATTGCGGCGGCCCTGAGGATGCGCGATGCCATGCGTGCGCTCAATGAGAAGAGCGGGCGCGAGGATCTGCTGCTCAAGATCGGAGTCCATGCCGGCCCGTGCATTGCTGTGTCTATGAACGAGCGACAGGACTATTTCGGCCAGACGGTCAACATTGCTTCGCGGGTCCAGAACCTTGCCAACGCACAGGCGATCTTCGCCACGCGCGCGGTGGTCGACGACAATCTCACCGCCGATCTGTTGCACAGGAACGCGCTGACGCCCGTGCCACACGAGGTCTCGCTGCGCGGCATCGAGAGGGAGATAGCGGTATACACGATCCCCTGAAGACTTGGGCCGTTTCGGCCCTCAGACGCGCCTGCAGACAAAATAGCGATCGGCGGGTACCGAAGGCGGCAGTGGAAGGCTTTGCAACTGCGGGTGATCGAGCGGCGTGCCGCTGACCGCAATGCCTCCGACGCGAAGCAGGCGCGCGGTCAGTTCGGGGAGCCAGGTGGAGGTCACTGCATCGCGATCTTCATAGCCGGTGCCGATGTCGGCATGAACAAGAGCGGCCTCGATGCCGATGAACCTGCTCGCCGTCTCGCGGATTTCGCCGAGCACGAGGTTTTCAGCTTCGGGAATTGAGCTGGCGTGTGCGGCAAGTGCGCGGTCGAACGCCACGATCCGTCGGCCGGGCAGACGCTCGCGCAGATGGTGGAAGGTCCGGCCATTGCCGAGGCCGAGCTCAAGGATGGGACCCTCGATCTTCGCCACCTCCGCGCAGACTTGATCGAGAATGTCGCGCTGTGCCGTCAGCCTGCGGATGAAACTTTCGAGGCGACTCATATGCGTCTGTGTGTCCTGAACCAGCTCAAGAGACCGGCAATGCCCGCGATACCAGGATGAAACCCGAGCAACGTGTTAGCCCGATCCGGCGTCGCCGCATATAGAGGCGAACGTTCAACACAGCAACAACCGAACAGGCCCCCGACGAACCGGGCGGAGTCTGCGCCTTGAAGCGCGGCGGACTGGCGATGTCACTTGTAGGGGTCCGCAGCGTCCCGCAAGCCGTCGCCGAGGAAGTTGAACGCCAGAATGACGAGAATGACGGGGAGGATCGGCAAAAGTAGCCATGGATAAAACGCGATCACGCTGACGCTGCGCGCCTCGGTGAGCAGGATGCCCCAACTGGTTATCGGTGCCCGCAGCCCGAGCCCGAGGAAGCTCAGCGCCGTCTCGCCCAGGATCATGCCGGGTATGGAGATCGTCGCCGTCGCGATCAGATGCGACATGAAGCCCGGAATGAGGTGCCGCCGGATAATGCGGCCGCTGCTGGCGCCCATCAATTGCGCGGCCAGAACGTAATCCTCCTCTCGCAACGCTAAAAGCTTTGAACGCACGGCCCGCGCCAATCCGGTCCAGTCGAGCAGCCCGAGGATGACGGTGATGCCGAAATAGATCAGGATCGGACTCCAAGTTATCGGCATGATCGCCGCCAGAGCCAGCCATAGCGGAATGCTGGGGATCGATTGCAGAACTTCGATTATCCGTTGAACGATCAGGTCGAAGATGCCGCCGTGATAGCCGGCCAGTCCGCCGATGACTATGCCGAGCAGGAAGCTGAAACTGATGCCGACGAGGCCGATCGTCAGTGAAATGCGTGCACCATAGATGATGCGCGAGAGCACATCGCGCCCCAGCCTGTCAGTGCCGGCCAGGAAGAGCTGGCCGTTTTCGGCAGGGCAGACAAAATGCCTGTCACCTTCGATCAGGCCCCAGAACCGGTAGCTGTCGCCCTTGCAGAAGAAACGGATCCGCTGAACATCATCCTGTTGGTCGATGTAGTTCCGCTTCAGCGTGTCCATATCCAGCGTCATTTGGCGGCCGTAGACGAACGGCCCGACGAACTGGCCGTTGTGGAACAGGTGCACCCGCTGCGGCGGCGCATAGATGTAGTCCATGTTGCGCGTGTGCAGATTGTAGGGCGCCAGGAACTCGCAGATCAGTATCGCGAAATAGAGCACCGCCAGGAATATGCCGGATACAAGAGCAAGCCGGTGCCGTCGAAATTTCCACCACATCAGCCGCAACTGCGACGCCTGAAAGACCTTCGACTGCTCCGGCGTCATTGCCTCGACCGACTGCAGGTCAAAGGGCGCGATGGAAACATAGTGTTGCAGCGGAGCACCCGGAGCGGGAAGTGGCGATTGCGTGTTCATTTGGTACTGCCGCCCTGCAAACGAATTCGTGGATCAAGCAGTGCCAGCGCCAGATCGGAAATCAGCACGCCGATGACCGTCAGGAAGGCGAGGAACATCAGGAACGACCCTGCCAGATACATGTCCTGGCTTTGCAGCGCCTTGATCAGCATCGGCCCGGTCGTTTCCAAAGACAGCACGATCGCCGTGATTTCGGCACCGGAAATGATGGCCGGCAGGATAGAGCCGATGTCCGAAATGAAGAAATTGAGCGCCATGCGCAGCGGGTATTTGACCAGGGTCCTGAAGGGATGAAGGCCCTTGGCGCGCGCCGTCACGACATATTGCTTGTGAAGCTCATCGAGCAGATTGGCGCGCAGCCGCCGGATCATGCTTGCCGTGCCCCCGGTGCCGATGATCAAGACCGGGATCCAGAGATGGGCGAGGATCGACTTCGCCTTGGCCCAGCTCATCGGCTCGCCGAGATATTGCTGGTCCATGAGATGGCCGACGGACGTGCCGAACCAGATATTGGCGAAATACATCAGGATCAGCGCCAGCATGAAGTTCGGGATGGCAAGGCCGAGAAGGCCGAAGAAAGTCAGGCCGTAGTCGCCCCAGCTGTATTGATGCGTGGCGGAGTACATGCCGATCGGAAAGGCGATGAGCCAGGTGAAGAGGATCGTCACGAAGGAAACCAGCACGGTCAGCCACATTCGGTCCCCGATCACGTCGCGAACCGGCAGCTCATATTCGAAGGAATAGCCGAAATCGCCGTGCAGCATCCCGCCGACCCAGTAGAAGTAGCGAATGACCGGCGGCTTGTCGAAACCATAGTCCTTCCGCATCATCTCGATGCGGTCGGAATCCACCGCTTCGCCCTGAGCCCGAAGCTCGGCAACATAGCTGTCGAAATAGTCGCCTGGGGGAAGTTCGATGATCGTGAATACAAGCGCCGATATGATCAGCAGCGTTGGAACCATTACGGCAAGGCGCCAGACAATATATCGAAGCACGCTCAGGAATCTCCAAGCCAGAATGTATCGGGCATGTAGACACCGAAATAGGCGGTCGGGTCGTAGCCGTAGAGCGCCTTGTCAGGCAGATTGCGCAGCCGCGAGGAGGCCAGAACCGGCTGATATGTTCCGTTCACCGTGCCGATCGAAAACACCTGATCGGTGTAGATCGACAGCATTGAATTCCAGATTTCAGCGCGCTCCGTGGCTTCGGTCGATGCGTTCCAGCGCTTGAGTAAGGTCATCAACTCGACCACCGGCGGAAGATCGGGCGCCTCGCCGAGCCTGCCACGAGACAAGTAGTGAGCACCCCAGAGCGGCCATTGCAGTTGGTCGTCAATGGTGGGGGCCAGCTGGTACGGGTTCATGTCGGCGGTCGGCACGCCATTGTCGATGCCCGACCACATCGACATCATGATCTGGCCGCCAAGCGCGCGACTGCGGAAGATGTCGCGCTGCGAAGTCCGGATGAACAGGGCGATACCGATCTGGCGCCAGTGATCGCTGATGAGCTCGAGCGCATCCGTTTCCAGCGTGCTTTCGCCGGCCGTTTCCACGACGATCTGCGCCGGGCGTCCATCGGGAAGTATCCGCAGGCCGTCATCGTCACGCGCCTGAAGCCCGACCTCGTCGAGCAGGGCATTGGCCTGATCAGGATCGTAGGTGACCCAGGCTTTCGCGAATTCGGGCCGGTAGAGCGGGCTCTCCGGCAGGACCGTATCGGCACTTTCCTGCGCCAATCCATAGAACACAGCCATATTGATCTCGCGCCTGTGCACAGCGAGCGAAAGTGCACGACGCACGCGCACGTCGCGAAAAAGGCCACGCCAGACCTGGTCGGCACAATTCAGATTGGGCAGCAGCGCCAGTCGCGAACCCTGTGTGCGTTTCCAGAGATGCATCTTGACCGGGTAGCGCTTCTCCGCGTCCTTCAGGAAGGAGTAATCGCTGAAATCAATTCCCATGCATTGCAGGTCGCTCTCGCCCGCGCCGGTCTTGGCGGAAATAATCGCCGACGAGCTCACATTCATGACAATCCGGTCAACATAGGGTAGTTGCCGGCCATTCTCGTCTATGCGGTGAAAGAACGGATTGCGCTCGAAGACGAACTGCTCAGCCGGCGGCTTGGTCCGGTTCCGCCAGGGATCGAGCGTCGGCAGTTCCGGGTTCTCCGGGCGATACTGCCGCGACATGCGGATATGCAGGAGCGTCCATTTCTTGGCCCTGTGCTCCTCCATCAGGCCGGCGAGCCGGAATGGATCCTGGTATTTCTTGTGGAACTGCTTGAGATAAGCGGCCGGCAGAACAAGCGATAGCGGCGAAGCAGCAGCGAGCTTGGGCAGGAAATCGGGATTTGGCGCATCCCAGCTATACCGGACCGTCAACGGATCGACGATCTCGAAGCGTGGCGGCTTGCCGTCGGCCAGCAGGGCCGGGGCGAGCCCGCCTTGCGAAAGTTCGTCGTTCAGCCAGACATCTTCCCAGCAATAGCGAAAGTCCTCCGGCGTCAGCAGGCTACCGTCAGACCATTTATGTCCTTCCCGTATCTTGAAAGTGAAGACGCGATCGTCTGCTACCTCGAAACTTTCAAGAATGTCGGCTTGCAAGTTGAGCTTTTCGTCATAGCCGACGAGGCGAGCATATCCGTAGATCGTCATCATCCGGATATCTTTCTGACTGCCGATGATCGTGCGCAGCGTGCCGCCATACTGGCCGGGCTGCCTGCCCATCGCAGCGAGATTCAACACGCGGGGGCTCTTGGGCAAGCGCTCGGAGAGTGCCGGCAGCGCCAGGGCCTTCAGCAGCGGCTGAAGAAACTCCGGCTCCAGATCGCCTGCGCGCAACGTGCCCGGCAAAAACGCCGAAGCCATGAGTCCAAGGACGGTGCGCCGGCTGATCAATGGCGTAGCTCGCTGACATCGGCCGAACGTCGGGCCAACACGAGGTGGCCGCCACCAAGATCGAGCGGCGACAATACATCCTCGTCGCCCTCGTCGCGGAATTGCGGTCCCCATGCGCTGGTGTCGGAAGCGCCGCTGAGCTTCAGCGTCTTGAAATCCATCGGCCTGTCGAGGTCGGGGAAAGGTACTGCGGCGACAAGTGAGCGCGTGTAGGGGTGGATCGGTTTCCTCAGCAGAGTTTCGCGTGGCGCAAGCTCGACGATACGCCCGCCGCACATCACTGCGATTCGGTCTGCCATGTAGTCCACCACCGCCAGATTGTGCGATATGAACAGGTAGGTCAGGCCCAGTTCCTTCTGCAGGTCCTTCAGCAGGTTCAGGATCTGCGCCTGGACAGAGACGTCGAGCGCCGAAACCGGCTCGTCGCAGATCAGCAGTTCAGGGCCCAGCGCCAACGCGCGCGCGATGCCGATACGCTGACGCTGCCCGCCGGAGAAACTGTGCGGATAGCGCTTGATGAAGCGCGGATCGAGCCCGATCGCCTGCATCAGGCTCTTGACAGTGGCGAGTCGCGACGCGGCATCGCCACGTTGATGGATCTCCAGCGGCTCGCTCAGGATGTTCTCCACCGTCATGCGAGGTGACAGCGATGAAACCGGATCCTGGAAGACCATCTGGATTTTGGCGCGCAGCATGCGCAGGGCGTCTCCCTCGCCTTGCAAGACGTCGATCGCTCCATCGCGGCCGTTGAACGTCACAGAGCCGCCGCTAGGGGTGATAGCCCGCATAAGGATCTTGCTGACCGTGGTTTTGCCGGAGCCGCTTTCGCCGACCAGCCCCAGGCACTCGCCGCGCCTGATATCGAAGCTCACGCCGCCCACGGCGCGAACCGTGGTTTGATGATCCCCGCCAAACAATCCGGACTTGCGGATTGTGAAGGTCTTTTTCAGATCCCTGACCGACAACAAGATATCGTCTGGCCCCTTCGACGGCGGCGCCGTCTGCTTGCCGAGCAGGCTCTCGACATTCACCGGCACCTCGCGCAACGCCTTTAGCCTTTCGCCAGGCTTCAGGTCGAAATGCGGAACGGCTGCCATCAGGCCCTTCAGGTAGGGGTGACCTGGTCGGCGGAATATCGCCTCGACAGGTCCCGCTTCCATGATCTCGCCATGGTACATGACCACGACCTCGTCGGCGACGTTGGCGACCACGCCGAGGTCGTGGGTGATCAGCAACATCGCCATGTTCAGCTTGGTCTGAAGGCCGCGCAGCAAATGTAGGATTTGCGCCTGGATGGTGACGTCCAACGCCGTCGTCGGCTCGTCGGCGATCAACAGGGCGGGCCGGCAGATAAGCGCCATGGCGATCATGGCGCGCTGACGCAATCCTCCTGAAAGCTCAAAGGGATACATATCATAGGCGCGTTTGGGACTCGGAAAGCCGACAAGACCGAGCATTTCCTCGGTCCGCGCCTTGCGCTCCGCCCGAGCCATGGGGGTATGAATCTGCAAGGATTCGCTGACCTGGTTGCCGATCGTGTGCAGCGGCGACAGCGATGTCATCGGCTCCTGAAAGATCTTGCCGATGCGGCTGCCTCTCAATGCCCGGATTTCGGGTCCGTCACGTGGCATCTTCAGGATATCTTGCGTGGTGCCGGGCCTTTCAGGATCGGAGAACAGGATACGGCCGCGAACATGGGCTGATCCCGGCAGAATGCCCATCACTGCCTGGCTGAGAACCGATTTTCCGGAGCCGGACTCGCCCACAAGCGCGGTAACCTTGCCGGGCAGGACGCGAAGATTTGCGCGCCTGACGGCATGCAACGGTCCGCCGATGATGGCAAAAGAGATGCCAACATCCTCGATCCGCAGCAGATCAACACCCGAATTCATTCCACACCAGCCCCAATCTGGCAGGTTCGGAAGCGAGACTAACCTATTGCCAGCTTAGAGCAACTTGGATTCGGAACGGTCGCCAGCGGCGGAACCGGCGAGCGGACTGTCTATCTGGGGCCCTTCGGATCAGGTCGTGGCGGTTACTGGAGCTTGCTCGGGTCGCCCGCCGACAGCCGCGCGGCATCGCGGTGAAGCAACATGACCTGCTCGGCGTCCGATCTTCGGTCATAAACCGGCTCCAGCGCACCGTCTTCATCGACTGCGAGAGCACCCGACAGATCGGGTGAGAGCACCGTCAGCTTCTGCTTGATGCCAGCCAGTTCCTCGCTGCCGAGCGTCAGCCAGTTGCTGGCGCCGCAATAGCTGGCGAATTCCTTGCTGGCGAGAATGCTGTGCGGATATTTCTTGGTCAGTACCTGGAGGCGCTGGACCTCGTTTACAGCCGAGCCGAAGACGGAGAATGTGAGCCGGTCGGTAAGCCCGACATTGCCGAACATCACATTGCCGACATGTAGGCCGATACCAAATTTTATGTCGGTTAGCCCCTTTTCCTTTCTGCGCAGATTGAGATCCGTCACGCGCGCTGTGGCGCTGCGCGCTGCCGCAAGAGCAGCCTGGCAGGCGATCTCGGACTGCGAGCGATGCCTTTCGCAAGGGTAAACGGCGATGAAGCCATCCCCGATGAAACTCATGATCTGCCCCCCTTTGCGATTGAAAGGTGCAGCAACGGCGTCGAAAAACTGGTTCAGCGTATCGATATAGATTTCACGGCCGGAGGTTTCGGCAAGCCGTGACGACCCGCGCATGTCGCCCATGACCAGCGCGGCCCGGATTGTATCGCCCTCGCCGCGCTTGATCTGACCGTCAAGCACGCGCCTGCCGGCGTCGCCGCCGAGATAAGTGGTCATCATGTTGTCGGCGAGCTTGGTGAGCACCGCCATCTTGGTTGCCATAGCGAGATGGTTCTGGATGCGCAGCAGCGCCGAAATCATGCTGTCGCTGAACCCTGCGGCACTGTCGGTGGACCAGGACCCCATCATGCCCTGACTGGCGTTGCCGTTGAAGGAATGCACGAAAGCCAAATAGTCGGTGACGCCTATAAGCCTGAGATCATCGAAAACAGGAAACTCTGAAGGCAGCGACGGGTCGAGCCGGCGTCGCAGGTGGTCGAGCTTATTGCTGAGCAGATGATAGTATGGGCTGGTCAGGAACCTGTCGGACGGCGCGCCGGGCTCATTGCGGAAGCTTTCGATTTCTAAGCCTCGGCCGCGAACCCAGGTGAAGCCAAGCGCATCATAAAGCGGATGAAGCATCGAAAAGCTCAAATGCACCCGCTTCAACGGCAGGCCGGCAGCAGCCAGCCGTTCGCAAAAGCCTTTTACCAATGTTTCCAGGTCGTTGCCGGCAAGTACCGATTGGTTCAGCCAATCGGCTACCTTATCCATGAGAATGGTGGAAATTTCTGCTTGCGTTGTGCTCATGCTATCTCGAAACTCCTCGAAGACGAGGCATTGTCCTTTGATCCGCCCACAACACAGTCCGCCAACGACCCCAAGAAGAGATCCCCGAAGTCGATGAAGCCAGCTTTGGCAGGAAAAGCCGGCGAAGAACTTCGCAACTGGCTGTCCGTGCGGGCGAGCGACAGGCTAACTGTATCTATTTACTCGCGGCATTATGTGTCGACGCTGCCGGCCGAGTGCAACCACGATCCTGACATCGAGCAAAGAATTCGCCGGCTCAGACCGCCATCAGGCCTTTACCACCGTCTCTCGGGCTAGCCCGAGGCGGCCGAAAACATTGCGCGTGTCGACGATCAGAAGGGCGTGATCGGCGATCGCCTGATAGTCGATCGCGTCGTGGTCGGTTGCAACGACGACAGCATCGAAATCCTTCAAGGTCCCCTCGCTCAATTCGACAGACCGACGCCCCTTGATCGGCATATGCTCCCGTGTCGCCGGAATTTCTCTGACGTGCGGATCGTGGAATTCGGCCTTGCCGCCCCATTCCTCGATGAGTTCAATGAGCCGCAATGAAGGGCTCTCGCGGATGTCCGGCACATTCTTCTTATAGGCGAGCCCAATGATGAGAATGCGCGAGCGGCTGAGCGCCTTGCCGCAACGCCGGTCCAGCGCCCTGGCCAGTTCATCGACCACATGACGCGGCATAGCCGTGTTGATCTCTGCCGCCAGTTCGATGAAGCGGGTCGGCAGTTCGTATTCGCGCGCCTTCCACGTCAGGTAGAAAGGATCGATGGGGACGCAGTGCCCGCCAAGTCCGGGCCCAGGATAGAACGGCATGTAGCCGAAGGGCTTGCTCTTTGCCGCCTCGATCACCTCCCAGATGTCGATGCCCATCGCACCGAGCACGACCTTCAACTCGTTGACCAGGGCTATGTTGACCGAGCGAAAGATGTTTTCCGTCAGCTTGACCGCCTCGGCGGTCGCGGTGGTGGAAACCGGAACGACGGTCTCGACCACACCCCGGTAGAAATCCTTCACGAGCGCCGCCGCTTCAATGCCGTCGCCTGCCACGACCTTGGGGATCGTCGCGACTTCAAAGCTGCGGTTGCCGGGATCCTCGCGTTCGGGCGAGAAGCCAAGGAAGAAGTCTATCTTCGACTGCAAGCCGGTTTGTTCCAGGATGGGCTTGATCACGTCGTCGGTGGTGCCGGGATAGGTGGTCGATTCCAGCACGACCAGCTGGCCGAGACGCAGATGCTTCGCGATGGTGCCTGCCGTGTTCCTGACAAAGGAGAGGTCTGGCTCGCGGTTTTTCGTCAGCGGCGTCGGAACGCAGATGACGATGACATCGCAGGCGGCCAGTTCGGTAAAATCCGCAGTGGCGCGAAACCGTCCGCTCGCCACCTCGACGGCAAGGACAGTGGACGTCACCGCCTCGATGTAGGATTGCCCGCTGTTCAGATTCTCGACCTTCTGGGCTTCAATGTCGAAGCCGAAAACCGGGAAGCCGGCGCGTGCTACCGCGACCGCCAGCGGCAATCCGACATAACCCAGTCCGATCACCCCGACTTGCGCGGTGCGCGTCGAAATCCGGTTCAGCAGACTGTCATATGTCGATCGTGAGGCGTCCAAAAATCTGTTTTCCTCAATGTGGACAGACTGCCCGCTTCCACGGCGAGGCTCATGTGGGCCCAACAACCCCGAGGCATATTGCGGAAAATGGATCTCCGCAAGCCGTCGTCAGGCCGACACCTTCGCCTTCAGGCTTGCGGCAGCCATCGCATAACCGCCGGCGGCGCCGTCGATGAAATGAACATGATCGCGCTGCAGCGGCGAGGCGACGAGGCACGTCATCAACGCCGATTGCTGGCGGTGCAGGCCATAGGTGCAAATGCCCGCCTCTTCGGCCTGCTGCAGCCGGTGCTCGATCCGCTGCAACAAATCCGCATCTACATCGATGGTCATCTTCAAGCCGTCATCGAACTTCCGGAAATCCGAATTGCTGGCCACGTCGCGTTTGTAGATCTTCGGATCGAACCTCCCGATCGTCCAGCCATATCGATCGGTCACAGCCGCAAGCGACAACAGGAACACTATCCACAGCTTCGACAACCACCGCCTTCCCGCCGGCGCGACGGCCCGGGCCTCGAGATCGAGGCCGGCGCGCGAAAAACCGTAGGCCGGCCCGTTCACCGGCACCGGATGGCCATCACGTTCCTGTCGACCGACAAGGGCGATGATGTCGGAAGCCAGAACCTGAAAACCGCGCACATCGCGCGAGGCGCCCGGAACGGCTATGATCGAGACGATTTCGCCATGCCGGGCTTCGATCGGGCTCCAGCGGCAGGAGAGACCAGTCAGATCCGGCCGCGCGTTGGCCGGCGCAGGATCGATCAGGTAGCGCCCCGCTTTCATCTCGGCTTCCGCCCAACTGCCGCCGCCGCCGGCAAACATGGCATAGAACACCGCTTCGGAGGCCCGGAACCTCGCTACCCGAACGTCGAGGCCTTGCGCTCTTATATCCGCTATCGGCACGATTGCGGCACGCAAGGTCAGGGCCAACTCGTCCGCCACCCATCGCTGGACGGCCGCCAGGGCGTTGCGCGTGATCTCCAGCGCCGAACTCGGAAACGCCACGAGCGCGCCGTCGCCGCCGAAGACAAAGGGAAGATCTTGCCGACCCAGCGCATTGAGCAGCGCCGAAATGACGCTGGCGCCGGCCATATTCACGGTTTTATAGCGCCCTGCCTCGATCGCCTTGGTCGAGCCGACGATGTCGGCGGTGGCCAGCGCCCAGCCATCGGGAAGCGGCCGATAGTTGTCGATGTCGGCAACGCTTTCGAACTTCGCGAACACCGGCAAGGAAGCGACGAACGGGTCGGACGCTGCGGCTGTTTCCATGAGCATGCAATAGCACATTCCACTGCTTGAAGGTGAAACTCGATCATGCTTCGAAATTGACTTGCGCAGGCTTTCCAATGATAGGCTCCGGCGATGCGAATTGCCTTCTACGCGCCGCTGAAGTCGCCCAATCATGCCGTTGCCTCTGGCGACCGTCAGATGGCACGGATGTTGATCAAGGCGCTTGAGCATGGAGGGCATCGCGTCGATCTGGCATCCGAATTGCGCTTCTATCTACGCGAACCGGAGTCGAAAAGTTTCGATGCGCTCAAGGTCGAAGCCCGAGAGGAAGTCGCGCGGCTGACAGAGCTTTGGCAGCGTGACGGCAAGCCCGACCTCTGGTTCTCCTATCATCTCTATTACAAGGCGCCCGACCTGATCGGGCCCGAGCTGGCGTCGGCCTTTGCCATCCCCTATGTGACCGCGGAAGCCTCCTATTCGAAGCGGCGCAACGTCGGTTTTTGGGCCGATATGCAAGCCTTGGTGGCGCGAGCCGTCGAACAGGCGGCGCTGAACATCTGCTTCACGCAAAGGGATCGTCGGGGACTGACAGACGCTCTTCCAGACGCCGTTTTCGGCATGCTTTCGCCCTTCATCGACACATCGGTATTCCGGGAACTGCCGGCGCGTGGTTGTCCGACGCGTCTCGTTACAGTCGCCATGATGCGACCGGGCGACAAGGTCGATAGCTATCGCATGCTCGCGCAAGCCCTCGCTCCGATCGGCCACCTGCCCTGGACCATGTCGGTCGTCGGAGACGGGCCTGCCCGTGACGAGGTCAAAGGCCAATTCGCCGGCCTTCCCGCCGACCGGATCGAATGGCTTGGCGCGATCGAGCCAGCCGCCGTGCCGGATGTCCTCTACAGTGGAGGGATTTACGTCTGGCCGGGTTGCGGCGAAGCTTATGGCGTTGCCTATCTTGAAGCACAGGCCGCCGGGCTTCCGGTGGTGGCGCAGGACATCGCCGGCGTGCCGGCGGTCGTGCGGGATGGCCAGACCGGATTTCTCACCCCGCCGGGCGATGTGGCGGCGTTCACGTCTGCCATCGAAAGGCTTCTGGTCCGTGGCGAGGAAAGAACCGTCATGGCCGGCAACGCCAGACGCTTCATCCTCGAAGAACGCTCCCTCGCTACTGCAGCGGCGCGTCTTTCCGAACTTCTTGCGAAGATCGCGGTTGCATGACATTCGATCAGATCTGGCAGCCCTTGGTGGAAGAACTGGCGTGCTGGCGACGGGCGGACCGCAAGGCGGAGTTCTGGTTGCGCGACGACGACGCTGTGGATCCGACGGCTGCGCTTGATCGGCTGCTGGACCTCACCCGTGCATTCGAGGTTCCGCTCACTCTGGCCGTCATTCCGGCGCTGACCGACGAGAGGCTTGTCGTCCGGCTTGACGAGGCGCCGCATGCCTCCGTCGCCATCCATGGCTGGGCGCACCGAAACTATGCGCCGGAGGACCAGAAAAAGCAGGAACTCGGCGCGCATCGGCCACGCCAGGCGGTGCTCGATGATATGGCTCGCGGGCTGTCGCGCCTAACCGGGCTGCACGGCGCGCGTGCCGTTCCGATGCTGGTGCCACCCTGGAACAGAATCGACGCCGGCTTGGTATCGCAGCTTGGATCGGTAGGATTTGCGGCATTGTCGGTCTTTGGGCCGCCGAAGCCGGCCCCAGTGCCGGTCATCAACAGCAATGTCGACATCATCGATTGGCATGGCACGCGCGGCTGTCGCGATCATGGGCCCTTGGTTCAGGCCATCATTGCGCAATTGCGGCATGCATTCGACGGTGGCGAACCGGTCGGCCTGCTCACCCACCATCTCGTACACGATGAACCGGCCTGGCTTTTTCTCGAACGGCTGTTCACAGTCGCCGCACAGACTGAAGCCTGCGCATGGCTTCCGATCAGGACATTGATCGAGCGTGGCGGCGGTAGAGCAATTCCAGGAAAAGTGTGAGCGGTTTTCCGTCCGGAATGGCGTCAAAACAATAAGATAGAGCAAAATAGCTCAGCGCTTTTTGTGCAATGAGACTGGAAATTTGAGCGTCTGGCCGTCCCGCGCGGCAAAAGCGCCGGCAAACCTGGCTTTGGCCAGTTTTTCGATCTCGTCCAATTGCTCGTCGGTGCGTGTCGGATCGTGGTGGAACAGCCCAAGCCCTCGGGCACCGGCTGCCTCACAGAGTTTGACGCCCTGCTGCCATGTCGAGTGCCCGTTGCCACGGCGGTCTTCCATTTCGTCCTCGGTATAGGTGCAATCGTAGATGACGAGGTCGGCGTCTTCGATCAGGTCGAGCACCGCCTGATCCAGCTTACCCGGCTCGTGCTCAGTGTCTGTGATCACCGCCACGATGCGGCCGCCCCATTCGACGCGGTAGCCTATGCAGCCTCCCGGATGGTTGAGACTGCCGGTCCGGACGACCACTCCTTCGCGCGGCCTTAGAACGTCTCCGGATACGAAATCGCGGCAGTCGATGCTTGCCTTGCAGATGTCGAGCTTGGCCGGAAACCACGGCGGCCGCATGAATTCATCGACCATCTGACGGGTCGTCATGCGTCCCGCAAGATGGCCGGACCAAAGCCTGACCTTGACGCTCCGGTCATAGATCGGTTTGAAAGCCGGCAGCCCGATGATGTGATCGTAATGGCAATGGGTGAAAAACAGCTCGAAATCGGTCACGCCCGAGGCCCGAAACGCTCTGCCGGCAAGCCCTAGGCCAGAGCCGGCGTCGAACAGAAGCATATGCTTGCCGCATCGCATCTCAATGCAGCTCGTGTTGCCGCCATAGCGAGAGAATTCTGGTCCCGATACCGAAATGCTGCCGCGCACGCCCCAAAACCTGACAAGGAAATCCATGCTGCTCCTTCGCCCGTCGTGGCCAAACAACTGCTGCTAGGCGTTTCGTGCGTCGATCAGGTCCGCGGTCGTATGGCTTAGACGATCGGCAAGAACCCGCAATATCTCGATGGTCATCTCCGGGAACTCCTTCATAAGCCTCAGGAAATGATCCTTGCTGATTTTCAAGGCTTCCAGCGGACTTGCCGCTCTGACGGTGGCAGTGCGGGAGCTGTTGCACAAGATGGCGATCTCGCCAACGATCGAATTCGGCGCCAGTTCGGCAACTTTTATCGGCCCGCTGTCGGAATCGACCAGAACATCCGCGCTGCCTGAGAGGATGACATAGGCGGCATCTCCCTCGTCGCCCTGCCGGAAAAGGATCTGGCCGGCGCTGTAGCTCACACGATCGGATGTGAACGCAAGCAGCTTGAGCTTTGTCGGTTCGATGCCGGAGAACAAGGGAACACGTTGCAGCATTCCAACTTCATCCTTGAGCAGCATTGTCGCAAACCTTCTCAAAATTCGCGTTTGCCAGGCGCCGTATCCCGTGGCCTTGCAGCCAATTCCCACCGACAGAACGATCCCATCTCAATGCCCGTTGGTCTAAGACAGCAGTTCCTTGAAGATACCCTTCCCTGCCAAAAGTGTCTCGAGCGTTCCGTCTTCCACCAATTTACCCGAGTCGAAGACGATAACGCGATCGAACATCATCCCCATTGCCGGATTCGTCACGACCCACACAATTGCCGGCGAATGGCCGTCGCACCTCGCTTCGTCGAGCACGTTTCGCAGCACCTTGTCCTGCGCACGCTGGTCGAGCGCCGACAGCGGCCGGTTGAGAATGAGAAAATCGGGACGCTTGAGCAGGGCCCGGGCAACATCGAGCTTCTGCCGCTGTCCAGCGGTCAGCCGCCTGCCGCCGGCGCCGACGTTGAAGTCCAGGCCAACATCCAGAAGTTCGGCATAAAGCCCCAATTCGTCGAGAATGTCATAGACGATGGAGCGGATGCGATCCGGCGCGTCGGGATGGTTGTTGCCCACACGCCCGAACAGGACATTATCCATGACGCTGGCCGCGGCAATGTATTTGGCAGGATCATAACGTTCGATCGCATTTTGCAGCTCGGACGGCAGGGTTTCATAGAAACGGTTGCGTGCAGCGACGATCTTGCTCATCAGATCCTCGCTCAGCAGACCGAAGCGGTGCCGGGGCTCGATATAGGCAAAGCTCAGTGTAACGATCATGGCGCGATCGTTCTCCGAAACTGCCTCGTAGGGCCGGTTCTTGAGCCGTTGCAACAAGGTTTCGTAGGCGGGTATCTCTTCGGCGCCCATGAAGGCGAGCTGCTGGAAGAACTGGTGATCGGGCGGCAGGTCGGCAAACAGCTCGATCGCCTGTTCGGCGATCTCCATGCCCATCTCGAAAAGCGTGCGGTCGAGGCCGGCTTGCCTCAGCACAGACGCAAAATAGGGATTGGCCGCTAGCGCCTTG
>NZ_RZST01000269.1:0-8527 GCF_003997575.1 Mesorhizobium sp. M1A.F.Ca.IN.022.07.1.1 | reverse complement strand
GCCCATGACGAAGACGCAGATCTGCTGGTTGGCCAGCCTGACATAGAATTGCGTCGACAGGCCGAGCGGCTCGACGACCTCGACCTGACCTTTCAGCGGGCCGTCGTCGGCCAGCCGGATGTGTTCCGGCCGCAGCCCGACGGTCAGCGCATCGCCATCCTTCAGCGGCAATCCGTCCGGCAGCCTCAGCTTCTGGCCGTCGGCCAGCACGGCATCGACCTTGCCGCCCTTGGCGACCTTTGCCGGCAAAAAATTCATGCCGGGCGAGCCGATGAACCCGGCGACGAAAGTGTTGGCGGGACGATCGTAGAGCTCCAGCGGATGACCGACCTGCTGCACATAGCCGTCATGCATGACGACGATGCGGTCGGCCATGGTCATCGCCTCGACCTGGTCGTGCGTGACATAGACCGAGGTCGTCTTCAGCTGCTGGTGCAGCGCCTTGATCTCGGCGCGCATGTGGACGCGCAGCTTGGCGTCGAGGTTCGACAGCGGCTCGTCGAACAGGAAGACTTTGGGATCGCGCACGATGGCGCGGCCCATGGCGACGCGCTGGCGCTGACCGCCGGAAAGCTGGCGCGGCAGGCGGCCGAGAAACGTCTCCAGACCGAGGCGCTTGGCGGCGGCGCCCACCCTGCCGTCGATCGTCGTCTTCTCGGTCTTCTTCAGCATCAGGCTGAAGCCCATGTTCGAGGAGACGTCCATATGCGGGTAGAGCGCATAGGACTGAAACACCATGGCGATGTCGCGGTCCTTCGGCGCCACATCGTTGACCAGCCGCTCGCCAATGCGGATCTCGCCGCCGGTGACCTCCTCCAGGCCGGCGATCATGCGCAGCAGCGTTGACTTGCCACAGCCGGACGGGCCGACCAGCACGACGAACTCGCCGTCGGCGATCTCGAGATCGACGCCGTGCAGGATGCGCAGCGCTCCATAGTCCTTCTCGACATGTTGCAGGGTGACGGAAGCCATCGATTATCCTTTGACAGCGCCGGCGGTAAGGCCGGTGACGAGATAGCGTTGCAGGAAGGCGAAGAAGATGCAGACCGGGATCAGCGCCAGGATGGAGGCCGCCATCATCTGCCCCCAGTCGACAGCGAACTTGCCGATGAAGGTGAGCAAGCCGACGGCAAAGGTCTTCTGCTCATCGCTGGAGATCAGCATCAGCGCGAACAGCAATTCGCTCCAGGCGGCGGTGAAGACGAAGCCGAGCGTCGCCCCCATGCCGGGCAAGGTGAGCGGCACGATCACCCGGCGCATGGCCTGGGCGCGCGTGCAGCCGTCGATCATCGCCGCCTCTTCCAAGTCCTTTGGAATGCTGTCGAAGAAGGACTGCATCAGGAAGGTGGCGAAGGCGGTGTTGAAGGCGGTGTAGATGATGATCAGCCCGGTCAGGCTGTTGGTCAGGCCGAGATCGCCCATGATGCGGTAGATCGGCGGGATGACCATCACCAGCGGGAAAGTCTGGGTCAGCAGAAGCAGGATCGCTAAAGTCGCCTTGCCGCGGAAGGTAAAGCGAGACATCGCATAGCCGGCTAGCGTGGCGATGACGGTGACCAGTGCCGCCGTCGACACCGAGACGATGACGCTGTTCAGGAAATAGCGCGGGAAGTCGGAAGCCTCCAGCACGGTGTCGAAGTTCTTGAGCGTCATTTCCGATGGCCAGAACGTTATGCCTTCGGAATAGAGCAGCCGCTCCGGCGTCACAGAGATCTTCAGCGTCCAGAAGATCGGGAACAGCGCGAAGACGACATAGGCGGCGATCGCGGCGTAGAGGCCGATGCCGCCGGCGATGCGCGAGGAGGTGGAGCGGCCGGCGATCATCAGACATGCCTCACAAGCGTGCGGCGGATGGCGATCAGGCCAACCGCATAGGCAATGAGCAGCACCAGCAGCAGAACCGCGACTGCGGACGCATAGCCTTTGTCCAGCGACTTGAAGGCGCTGACATAGATGTAGACCGGCACCGTGCTGGTCGAGCCTGCCGGTCCGCCCTCGGTCATGACGAAGATCAGGTCGGCGAAGGTCGCGATCCAGATGGTGCGCAGCATGACGGTGATGACGATGGTCGGCGCCAGGAACGGCAGCGTCACCTTGGTGAAGCGCTGCCAGGGCGAGGCGCCGTCGATGGCTGCCGCCTCATGCAGTTCCGACGGGATCGACTTCAACGCCGCAAGCAGAGTGATGGCGAAGAAGGGAATGCCGAACCAGATGTTGGCGACGATCGGCCCCCACATGGCTGTGGCCGGATCGGAAAGCACGTTGGTCGGCTCGGCCTTCAGGCCGAGCGCGAAAAGCCAGTGCGGCAGCGGGCCGATGATCGGGTTGAACAGCCAGGCCCAGGTAAGGCCGGAAAGAAAGGACGGCACCGCCCAGGGCAGGAACACCACGGCCTGCACGACCTTGCGGCCATAAAAGGGCTTGTCGAGCAGCAGCGCCAGACCAAGCCCGAGGAAGAACTGGAAGAACAGGCTGGCGGCCGTCCACCAAAGCGTGTTGACCAGCGCCTGGCCGAGCACCGCGTCGGAGAGCATCGCCTGGTACTGGCCGAGCCCGACATATTCCGATTTGAAGGCGGAGAATTTGCGGAAGGAATAGCTGATGCCGATGATCAGCGGCACCAGGAGCACGACGACCAGCAGGACGATAGCCGGCGAAAGATAGAGCCAGGGCTCGATCGCGGCCTTGCTCAGCCGCTTCTTGCGCGGCCGGCCGGTCGATCGGATTTCGGACACTGCGTAGGTCATCGATTTGGCTCTACGGGTGATGGTGAGGCCAGCGTGGCGACAGCGTCCTTCTCCCCATTCACGGGGAGAAGACGCCGGTTCACCCTCCGTAGCTGCAGCGCAGCTGCTGCGGAGGAGGGCAGGCAGATGAGGAGCGGAGCCGACTTTCAGGATTCGGCGCTGCCCCTCATCCGTCACTTGTCCGTGAATGTCGTTCTCCCAAAACCGCTTCGCACTTTTGGGCGACATTCATCGGGTGACACCTTCTCCCCGCAAGCGGGGAGAAGGAAGAAAGGTCACTTCTTGTTCTTGGCCAGCCAGGCCTGCTGCTCCTTGGTCAGGAACGCCGCCCACTCGTCGGCCACCTGCTTGGCCGGCTTCTGGCCAAGCAGCACTTCCTGGAAGTTCTTGATCGCCACCTGGTCGACGAAGTTGCCGAGGTTTTCCAGATGGGTCGGCGGCGTCACCATTTCATATTTCGAGCTGTCGTTGAGCTCGGTGAACCAGCCCTTGAACTGCTCGGTCTTGAAGTGGGCGTCCTGATCGGCGCCGTTGTGGATCGGGACGACGCCGACTTCCTTGGCCCATTCCAGATTGTCCTTGGGCGACAGCAGCGTCGCCATCAGCTTCCAGGCTTCGTCCTTGTGCTGCGAATTGGCGAACATCGCCCAGCCGGCATAGCCCAGCGTCGGATAGGATTTGCCGCTCGGGCCGACCGGCAGCGGCGCGACCGCAAAGTCGTCGGCGCTCATCTTGTCGGCGATGCCGAGCAGCGCGTCCGGATCCTGGTTGAGCATGGCGCAGGTGCCGGAATAGAAGCCGGTCACCGTCTCGTTGAAGCCCCAGCTCACGGAATCCTTCGGCGCCAGGCCGTTCTTGTACATGTCGGCCAGCATTTGCAGCCCCTTGACCGAGCCCGCGTCATTGATGGTCGAGGTGCCGTCCTCGGTGAAGTAGCCGCCCTTGCCGGCGGCGATGTTCATGAACATGTGCATGCCGTTGAAGGCGCCGGGACCGCCGCGCAGGCAATAGCCGTATTTGCCGGGGATGGCGGAGATCTTCTTGGAGAACTCGACGAACTCGTCGAGGTTTTCCGGCGGACGGTCAAGACCCGCTTCCTTGAACAGCTTCTTGTTCCAGAACAGCGCGTTCACATAATAGCCGTAAGGGATCATGAACTGGGTGTTGTTGACGGTCGAGCCGAACTGCTTGGCCCGGTCGCCGAGCGTCTTGGCGTCGTCCCATTTGGCCATGTAGGGGCCGAGATCCTCGAGCTGGCCGTTGTTGGCATAGAGGCCCATCCAGCGCTCCGGCATCTCGACCACGTCGGGCGTGTCGCCGGCCTGGACCATGGTGAGAAACTTCTCGAACGCCTGACCCCAAGGCAGCGAGACGAGCTCGACCTTGATGCCGGGATTGGCTTGCTCGAATTCGGCGATCTGCTTCTTCAGGAATTCGGTGCGCGGCGGGCTGGTGATGACCTCGACCATCTTGACGGTGGTGTCGGCCAGCGCGGCCCCGGCGGAAATCGCGAGGCCGGCAGCGGCGGCAAGCAGGATTGTCAGTCTTTTCATGTTCGGAACTCCCATTTTGAACACCTTATTTTTTTGCCTTGTCGAAGGCCTGGGCGATGTCGGCCCAGAGGTCCTCGACGTTCTCCAATCCGACATTGAAGCGGATGGTTCGGGGGCTGATGCCGAAGCGCGCCATCGAATTCAGACCCGGCGTCTGCTCGAGCGAGGCCTTGGCGGGCACGACCAGGCTTTCATGGCCGCCCCAGCTGACGCCGATGCGGAACAGCTTCAGCGCATCGACGAAAGCCGGAATGTCGACATCTTCCGCGACCTCGAAAGAGAACAGCCCGGCATAGCCGGCAAGCGTCTTCTTGCCGGGATGGTTGGAGTAGGCGGGATGGTTGACCCGCTCGACCTTGCCATGCGCCTTCAGCCGCTCGGCGAGCGTGAGACCGCTCTTCATATGATGCGGCAACCGCAGCGGCAGCGTGCGCAGGCCGCGCAGCAGAAGCCAGCCCTCGAAAGGCGACAGCTTGCCGCCAAGCGACGAATAGGTCTGCTCGTTGATGTGCTTGATATGCGCGGCCGAGCCCGCCACCACGCCAGCGACGGTGTCGCTGTGGCCGCCGAGATATTTCGAAGCCGAGTGCAGCACCAGATCGACACCATGCGAAATCGGCTTCTGAAAGACGGGCGTCGCCCAGGAATTGTCGATGGTGGTGACGATGCCCCGCTCCTTGGCCAGCCGGGTCAGGTGCTCAATGTCCTGCAGCTCGAACATCATCGAGGTGGGGCTTTCGAGGTAGAGCAGCTTGGCGCCCGGAAGCGCCGCCGCCACCGCATCGGGGTCCGAGCCGTCGACATAGTCGACCTTGATTTGCAAGCGCGGGAACAGGCGCTCGAACAGGCGGTAAGCGTCGCCATAGCAGTTGCGTACGGCAACGATCCGCTCGCCGGCGCCGACGAAGGCGAGCACTGTGGCGCTGATAGCCGCCATGCCGCTGGAAAAGCCCCGCGCGGCTTCCGCGCCTTCCAAGGCCGCGACGCGCGCCTCGAATTCCATCACCGTTGGGTTGTCGCCGCGCGAATAGATCGGCTGCCTTCTCCTGCCGGCAAAGGTGTCGGCCATGTCGGCGTAATTGTCGAAGGTGAAGAGCGATGTCTGGTAGATCGGCGGCACCACAGCGCCGCCGGGGAACGGATCGTCATGCGCGAGAAGAGTCGCCGCCTCGCCGAGATAGTCGCTGGCCAAAGAAGCCGGGTCGAACCCTGTGGGATGCTCGTTCATTTGCGGTCCAAAAGCTTGAGGTTGGCGGCGCCGCGCTTGAGGTCGTTTTCGACAGTAGCGATGAGCTTCAGCGCTTCGGCCCGGGCTCCCTCCGGGTCGTGCGCGGCGATGCGGTCGAAGATGGTGCGGTGATAGGGAAAGCTGGCATGGCCGAAATCGCGCACGCCGAGCGGATGCTCCCAGAAGCGGTGGAACAGCTCGTGCATGGCGCTGATGATCTGCTCGAACAGCGGATTGCCGGAGGCGCGGTAGACCGACTGGTGGAACTCCCAGTCTTCCTCCGACGACATGCCGGCGCGGCTGTGGAAGGCTTCTTCCATGATGTCGAGCTTGCGCTCGATCTCGGCGACCTCAGCCTTGCCGGCGCGGACGGCGCAAAGAGCGGCGGCCTCGGCCTCCAGCGCGCGGCGGATCTCCAGGGTGCGCATCAGGCCGGCAAAGTCGTTGCCGCCGGCAAGGGTCAGCGGCATGTGCAGCATGTCGGGCGAGACCGCCGCCTTGAGGTAAGTGCCGCTGCCTTGGCGCCGCTCGACGAGGCCCAGCCCCTCCCAGCGGGTGAGTGCCTCGCGAACCGTGTTGCGGCTGACCTTAAGGCGCTCGGCCAAGATGCGCTCGGTCGGCAGTTTTTCACCGGGACCCAGCGCCTCCTGCCGCACGAAGCCGGCCAACGCCTTCAGGACCGCATCATCGCGGGCCGTCGTCTGGATCGGCGGGAGAGGGTCGGTCACGCTGGTGAATCAATCCGAAAGTGGTTCAATGGTCCAACCAATTTCTGCATGAACGAAGAGGTGAGTCAACCACGCATGGTGCGATTCGACGATTTCGATCGGCAGCCGACAATGCGCGAGCGGCGTCAGCCGGTCACGCGCCGAGCTTCGCTCCAAGCTGCTCGACTTGAAACGGAGCGACCTGCAGCGGTCCTTCGAGGACCCCTTGCGACAGCAAGGCAGCCTGCCCGAGTTCGGTCAGAGCGTAGATGCCGCGCTCGGCCCTGGCGAACCAGCCATAGTAGTTGTGCAGCAGGATGCTGGCCGCGCGGGGCGCGACGAGTTTCAAATCGCGCGGCCGCTTCGGGCCGTCGGCCAGGGCGGCGGCGCAGGCAATTGCTTCCTGGCGGTATGCGGTCATGATCGGCTTTTGCCGCGTGCTGCCGCCGATGGAGGGATCGCCCTTGCGGCGGTGATGCTCCTCGACCAGCCGCGAGCGCCGCCTCGGGTCGCGCCGCGGCGGCACGGCGGCCGGGCTGAGCAGCAATTCGACCTTGCCTTTCCCGTCGACCGCGAGCAGGCCGAAGCCGAGCCGGCGGCAGAGCGCGCGAAAACGCCGATCGTGCTCGCGGCCCTTGCCGCGCGCCGACATCCGCGCGGCGAGCCAGACCTCGTCGCAGGCCGCCGCCCGATCGACGCCTTGCAGAACGAGCTCGAGATTGAACTGCAGCTTCAGCTCGCAGATGACGACCACGGGCGGCTCGCCTTCGCGCAACCCGACGATGTCGCAGCCGCCGACCTCGCCTTTGACGGTGAAGTCGAGGCTCTCGAGGAACCGCTTCACCGGTGCATAGAGGGACGTTTCCTGCATGGGAGAGGCATAGCCGATTCGAGCCCGGCCGACACGGCAGAAGGCGACGCGACCGCCCGCCGCTATTGCTTGGCGAACTGGCCCCTATAGGTCTGGCCGGCAAGCGTGTAGGTGCCGGCAAGCGTTCCGTCAGGCTGCATCGTAAACGTGATGTCTGCGCCGTTCGGCAGGCGTCCAAGCTTTAATGTGTTCCCGGCGATCCTGCCGGCGCCGTCGGCGATCCCCGGCTTGTTGTCGGCCATATCGCCCCACGCGTAGCTGACCGTCACCTGCCCGGCCGGTGAAACGGTCAGCACGGCCAGCTTGCCTTCAAAGGTGCCATCCAGCCGTCCCGCCCAAATGCCTGAAAACGCCGCATATCGGGCGGGGACACTCTTGCCCGGAGGCGTGATCGCCACGGTTTGGTCGAGCACCGCAGTATCCGGGACAGCGGGAGCCGCGACAGCAGCCGGGGCAGGTTGAGGAGGAGGCGGGGCCTCGGATACCGATTCACAAGCGACAAGCGCCAATGCCGCGAAACCGAGCATCACAGAAAGACTGTTTGGTGGAGCCAATCGGAATCGAACCGACGACCTCTTGAATGCCATTCAAGCGCTCTCCCAACTGAGCTATGGCCCCACTCCCGGCAGTCAGCCGGCGCCGTTTCCGGCGAAGAGATCCGGCGCGGTTGGGCACCGCGCCGTCGTTTAGTGCTGGCGGCTTCTAGCGCCGCCTTCGGTCAAGATCAAGCCTTGAAAAGCCGCTTTTTCGTCACAGGTCAAAATGGCCGGCAAACAATCGCGCCGGGGCCGAAATCAGACCTCGTCCTCGTCGTCGCCGACGCCGATCATATCGGAAACGTCGTCGTCCTCTTCTTCCTCGTCGGCAAGGAAGGTGTCATCGTCATCGTCACCGAGATCGACATCATCCTCGTCGTCGCCGAGATCGGGCAGATCGTCGCCGCCGCCCTTGGTCTCCTCGTCCGCATCTTCGAGCGAGACGATTTCGGCGCCTTCTTCCTCCTCGGAGTCGACTTCCTTGTCGGCGACGTCCTCATCGTCCTCGATCGCGGAAATCTTGCCTTCCTCGAAATAGGAGCGCGGATAGCTCTTGCCGGTGTAGGGCGAGACGATCGGGTCCTTGTTCAGATCGTAGAATTTCCGCCCCGTTTCGGGGTCGACACGTTTTGTGCCAAGTTCAGGTTTTGCCACAGCAAGCCTCGTCAAAAAAAGAATGGTCCCCTTAACCGCAGTTTTCCGCGCTGTCAAAGCCAAAAGCCGGCATCGCAAAACCTTGCATTCGAAGGCCCGCGTGAGGGGATGACCATTGCGGCGCGCCGTGATACGAGACCGCCGCAACACGACGAATTGAGCCGGCCCGCCGGCACCCGCATTTGGAAAAGACAATGTCTCACGCGGGCCTTCGAATGCAAGGTTTTGCGA
>NZ_RZST01000268.1:0-8536 GCF_003997575.1 Mesorhizobium sp. M1A.F.Ca.IN.022.07.1.1 | reverse complement strand
GCTTAGACGCGGTACGTTTGCATCCGGGCCGACGAATAAAAAATCTTCGAAGTTCGCGAAACTAAGTTTTTGACGCCTCGTATCTCCTCGCGTTCCCAAGGATTGGGAAAAACAACCAGAGGAGACTGATACAATGCGTAAACTCGCCACCCTTCTGCTTGCCTCTGCAATCGGCCTTTCCGCGCTTGGCGCCGTTGCCTATGCCGCCAATCCGATGGTCGGCGGCGCCCCGATGTATGCCAAGAAGAACATCATCGAGAATGCCGTCAATTCGAAGGACCACACCACGCTGGTCGCCGCCGTCAAGGCCGCCGGCTTGGTCGACACGCTGCAGACCCGCGGTCCTTTCACTGTCTTTGCCCCGACCAACGAGGCCTTCGCTGCACTTCCGGCCGGCACCGTCGAGACGCTGCTCAAGCCCGAGAACAAGGACAAGCTGACCAAGATCCTCACCTGCCATGTCATTGCCGCCAAGGCGCTGGCCGCCGACGTCGCCAAGATGGCCAAGGCCGATGGCGGTGCGCATGAGGTCAAGACCGTCGGCGGCTGCGCCCTGACGCTGAAGTCCGAAAAGGGCAAGGTCACGGCGACCGACGAGAACGGCAACGTCGCTCATGTCACAATCGCCGACGTGCGCCAGTCGAACGGCGTCATCCACGTCATCGACAAGGTTCTTCTGCCGAAGATGTAACAAAGCGCGTGCGGCCGGCGAAGTGGCGTATGTCCGCGCCGGCCGCACGGTCTCCCTCCCACGATCCGTGCTGCCGTCAAGCGCCGCTCCGCATCGCCAGGGCTTGGGTCGACGCGGGGTGGCGCGCGAACCGTCACCGGCTTTTGCTTTTCCGGTGGCGTCCTAGTTTGTAAGATCACGTCAGGAGGAAAGGCCATGAACCGTCGCGACTTTCTCTGGAGCGGTGCCGCCGCCACTGCCCTCACAATCGGAGCCGGAGCGGCGTTGCACATGGGCGGCGCGAAGCCGGCTCTGGCCGCCGAGACCTTCGAGATCACCAAGACCGACGCCGAATGGCGCGCCATCCTTTCGGATGCCGCCTTCGACGTGCTGCGCAGGGAGGGCACCGAATATCCGGGCACCAGCCCGCTGCTCAACGAACACCGCAAGGGCATCTTCGCCTGCGCCGGATGCGACCTGCCGGTCTATCCGTCGGAAACGAAGTTCGATTCCGGCACCGGATGGCCGAGCTTCTGGCAGGAGATCCCCAATGCCATCGGCAAGACCGAAGACCGTTCGCTCGGCATGACGCGCACCGAGGTGCATTGCCGCCGTTGCGGCGGTCATCTTGGCCATGTCTTCGACGACGGCCCGCCGCCCACCGGCCTGCGCCACTGCATCAACGGCGTGGCGCTGACCTTCAAGCCCGCCGCGGCCTGAGCGGACTGCGATCTGTCCAAAGAAATGACCCCGGAAATCGGCGACGATTTCCGGGGTCACGCCTTGAGGACGCCAGGCGGGGGTTCCGGCTCCTCAATGGCCTCCGCCGCCACCGCCGCCTTGCTGTGCCGGCTTGTTGATGAACAGCACGAAAAATCCGAGCGAGGCGAACAGCACGGTCAGCATCATGAACACGTCCATGAAGGACAACAGCGCCGCCTGCTGCTGCACCATGCCGGACAGCTTTGAAATGGCGGCGGTCGTGGCGTCGAGGCCGGCGTTTTGCTGGAAGGTCAACGTCATGTTCTGCAGCTTGGTCTGCGCGGCCTCGCTGCCCCACTGCACATGCTCGGAAAGCCTTGCATAGTGAAAGGCATTGCGGTCGATCAGCACCGTGTTGATGACTGCCAGGCCGACGGCACCGCCGAGATTGCGGGTCAGGTTGAACAGGCCCGACGCATTCTTCAGCCGCTCCGGCGGCAGCGTGCCGAGCGCGATGTTGTTGATCGGCACCATGCACAGCATCATCGAGCAGCCGCGCAGGATCTGCGGGATCAAGAGCTCATAAAAATCCCAGTCGGCGGTGAGATGCGTCATCCACCATGTGCCGGTGGCGAAGCCGATGAAGCCGACCATCATCATCAGCCTGAGATCGATCTTGTTCGACAGGATGCCGGCGACGGGCGCGGTGAAGAACATCGCCAGGCCGCTGACGAACAGCGCCTCGCCGATCATCATCGAATCGTAACCGCGGATGCGGCCGAGGAACACCGGATAGAGGTAGGTCAACCCGTAAAGGCCGATGCCGACCACGAAGGAGAACAGCGAGCCGAAGGCGAAATTGACATTGTTGAAGGCCCGCAGATCGACGATCGGCTCCTCGGCGGTGAACACGCGCCAGAAGAAGATGAGACCGCCTATGGTCATGATGATGGCGCAGGCAAAGACGGCCGGCTCCTGCAGCCAGTCATGGTTCGGGCCTTCCTCCAGCACGTATTCCATGCAGCCGAGGAAGGCGGCCATGCCGATCAGGCCCCACCAGTCGAACTTGGAAAACAACTTGAGGTTCGGCTTGTCGAAATCGATCAGCGACCAGGCAGCCGTCGCCACCAGTATGCCCGGCACGACATTGATCAGGAACAGCCAGTGCCAGGACATGGCATGGCTGATATAGCCGCCGACCGTCGGGCCGATGGTCGGCGCCAGCGTCGCCACCAGGCCGATCATCGGCGAGACGACGGCGCGGCGCGACGGCGGGAAGATGGTGAAGGCGGCAGCGAACACGCTCGGAATCATGCCGCCGCCGATAAAGCCCTGGATGGCGCGGTAGACGATCATCTGGTCGATGTTGGTGGCGGTCGCGGCCAGCGCGCTTGCTGCTGTGAAGCCGGCGGCCGCGGTCGTGAACAGCACGCGGGTCGACAGCATGCGGCTGAGGAAGCCCGACAGCGGGATCATCACCACTTCCGCGATCAGATAGGCGGTCTGAACCCACGGGATCTCGTCGGAGCTGGCGCTGAGGCCGGCCTGGATCTCGGCCAGCGATGCCGAGACGATCTGGATATCGAGGATCGCCATGAACATGCCGAACACCATCGCCAGGAAGGCGATGACGCGGCGCGCCGGCATGTGGTCGGCGGGGGCGGCGGCTGCCGGACGTGCCGGCGCTGCTCCTGCGGTAATGGTTGCGGTTGCCATCTCATGGCCTCCCTGCGGCAGCTCCAAAAGTGCGCGGCGTTTTCCGCCCGGAACTGCGTCAAAACAGGCTGGGCGGCTCGGCGCTCAATTGGCCACCGGGCCGCCCCCCAAACTCTCAGTTGGTCGTCGCGGCCGGCGCGGTGCGGCTGTCGGCGGCGACGATGACGCTCAGGCCGGCGCGCAGCTTGCCGGTCTTCAGCACGTCGGCCGGCACGTCGATGCGGACCGGCACGCGCTGCACGACCTTGGTGAAGTTGCCGGTGGCGTTTTCCGGCGGTAGCAGCGAGAACACCGCGCCCGAAGCCGGCGCCAGCGACGAAACCGTGCCCTCGAAGGTCTGGCCGTCGATGGCATCGACCGTGATGCGGACCTTCTCGCCAGGCACCAGCCGGCCAAGCTGCGTCTCCTTGAAGTTGCCGACGATGTAGAGCTTGTCCATCGGCACGACGACGGCGAGCTTCTGGCCGGGCGTGACGAGGTCGCCCTGTTCGACCGAGCGGTTGCCGACGACGCCGTCATAGGGCGCCTTGAGCACGGTGAAGGAAAGGTCACGCTGCGCCTTGTCGCGGGTGAGCTGCAGCAAGGCGAGCGTGCTGGCGGATTCCGCACGCTGGGCTTCGAGCACGCCGATATTGGCCTGCGCGGCGGTGATCTGCGCGTCGGCGCCGGCGAGGGCTGCCTTGGCCTGGTCGAGCGCCGTCTGGGCGTCGTCGAGTTGTGCCTGCGTGCCGACATGCGTCTTGAGCAGCTGCGCCGCGCGGGCCTGTGCGCGTGCCGCATTGTCGGCCGCCGCCTGGTCGGCGATCTTCTGCGCCTGTGCTTGCGCCAGCGAGGCCTGCGCCGCCTTGGTTTGCGCATCGATGCGGTCGAGCGTCTTCGCCAGCGTGGCGATCTGCGCCTCCGCCTGGCCGACCGCGATTTTGTAGTCGCCGTCATCGATGACGAACAGCGGATCGCCGGCCTTGACCCTCTGGTTCTCGCTCACCAGCACCTTGTCCACATAGCCGGAGATTTTCGGCGACACGAACGACATGTCGGCCTGGACATAGGCGTCGTCGGTGGAGATCATGAACCGGCCGTCGGTCCAGTAATCGTAGCCGTACCAGGAGCCGGCGCCGAGGAGGCCCAGCCCGATGATCGGCAGCAGCAGCGAGCGGACAGAGCGCTTCTTCTTGGCCGGCGCTTCGGCAGGCGCGGGAGGAGCGGGCAGTACAGGCGCTTCCGGAGCTTCGGTCGACGGCTGGACCTTGGCGTTGGGGAAATTGCGGACTTCGGCGGTAGCGGGCGCGTTCGAGGACATGATAATCTCTCTGGGACAAGTCAGTCAGACTGAACCGTTCGGTTCGAATTGGTGATTGACATAGCGCGGAAAGAGGCCCATATCAAGAGCAAATCGAACCGGTTGGTTCGAAATATTTCGTGAGGTTTGACTCCGATGGTCGAAACGACAGCCGATAGCGATCTGCTCGACCTGCGCAAAGGCCGTCCCGCGGCCGGGCAGGATCCGATCAAACGGGCCCAGATCATCGAAGGCGCGCGCCGCGTCTTCATCGACAAGGGCTTCGAAGCCGCGTCGATGAACGACATCACGCGCGAGGCCGGCGTCTCCAAGGGCACGATCTACGTCTATTTCGCCAACAAGGAAGAGCTGTTCGAGGCTCTCATCGAGGAAGAGCGTGGCACCATCTTCAAGAATATGTATGAGGTGCTCGACCATTTCGACGACCTGCGCAAGACGCTGGTGAAGTTCGGCATGGTGCTCTCCGCCAAGATCACCTCGGCCAAGGTCATCCAGGCGCAGCGCACCGTGGTCGGCGCTTCCGACAGGATTCCCGAGCTTGGCGCCCGCTTCTACGAGCGCGGTCCCAAGCGTGGCCACGACAAGGTGATGATCTTCCTCAACGAAGCCGTCGAACGCGGCCTGCTGAAGATCGACGATGTCGATCTCGCCGCCTATCAGTTCACCGAGCTCTGTCTCGCCGGCCTCTTCCGCCAGTGCATTTTTTCCTACCGCACCAAGGCGCCGAGCCAAGCCGAGATCGAGCATGTCGTTCGCTCCGGCGTGAACGTCTTTCTGAAGGCCTACGGCACCGAGAAGCTCGCGGCCGAGGAGCAGGCGTCGCTCTCGGCGTGAACCCGCGGCGCGCAGCGATTGCGAAGGAACGCGAGGCGCTTTGACGACGCTACGGCGCCGCGGCAGCCGACTTCGATGCCACCGGTCACCTCCTTCTTCCAGCCCAACTCGAGCCGTCGACCGGCACTTTTCCCGGACCCTTCCGGAAGAGCTTGTTAACCATCGGTTCCTATGTCTCGGGACACGTTTGTTCGACGAATCTCGAGTGTGACATCCATGCGTTTTACCCGTGCCAATCCTTCCGGCGCTTCCGCTTACGGCGACAACGACGACAGCAGCTCGGAAGACGCGCGGCATCATGGCGCTGCCGTGCCGCCGCAGCGACAAACGGGGCAGGTCGTCACGCTGCGAGCCGCCGCTGACGGCGAATCGAACGCCGCCGATTCGGCTGGCGGCGACGAGTTCGGCGGCCAGGCCTGGCAGCAATATTTCTTCCTCGCGCCCAATGTGCGCTTCACTCGCACGCCGGATTCCGACAAACGGCCCGCACCGGAGCCAGTTGATGAAGCGCCGGCCAAGGCGGTGGCTTCCCGCGGGCTTCCCATTCGTCCGGCGCCGCTGGCGCCCCAGCCGACCAATCCGGGCCGGGCAGTCCCCGCCGCGGCCGCCACCGCCCAGGCCAAGCCGCCGCAGGCCATCGTCAAGCCGCAGCAGGCCAGCGCCGCGCCGCCGCCACGGGCCGTAGCCACTCCGGCACAAAAGCCGCAGCCGCCGAAATTTCGTTGGTCCTATCTTTCCGACGATGCGTTTTTCGAGTTCAGCCTGCCCTTGCTCGCCGAGCGCCTGGCGCGGGCACGGCTGAACGATCCTTTGCAGACGCCCGCGGCTCCCGCGCGGATGAGTCCTGCGGCGCAACCGAGCCCGTTCCGCCCCGCCGCGATCGGCGAGGCGACCTCGTTCTACCGCGTCATCGAATGGCGCTCGCACGGGCCGGCCGCAAGTCTGGCCCCGCTGACTCCGCCGGTCGATCTGCCCGCTCTCCGGTCCGCTCCTGGGGAAATCGAATCGCGCGCGCCCGCGCCTGAGTCCGTCGCGCCGCGTCCCATCGCAAAGAGCGCCAAGGCCGCCAGACCCGCGCCGCCCCTGCCCGTCGCCGGCAAGGTCGCGCCGCAGCCCGCTTCGGCCGGCTACGAGCTTCCGTCCGAGGAATTGCTGCAGATGCCGCCGGAAGGCCAGGGCTTCTACATGTCGCAGGAGCGGATGGAACAGAACGCGGACCTGCTCGAAAGCGTGCTGGAGGATTTCGGCGTCAAGGGCGAAATCATCCATGTCCGGCCGGGTCCGGTCGTCACGCTCTACGAGTTCGAGCCGGCGCCGGGCGTGAAGTCCAGCCGCGTCATCGGCCTGGCCGACGACATCGCCCGCTCCATGTCGGCCATCTCGGCGCGCGTCGCGGTGGTGCCGGGCCGCAACGTCATCGGCATCGAGCTGCCCAACGAAACGCGCGAGACGGTCTATTTCCGCGAGCTGATCGAGTCGACCGGCTTCCGCAACACGTCGTGCAAGTTGGCGCTGGGGCTGGGCAAGACCATCGGCGGCGAGCCGGTCATCGCCGACCTCGCCAAGATGCCGCATCTGCTGGTCGCCGGCACCACCGGCTCGGGCAAGTCGGTCGCCATCAACACCATGATCCTGTCGCTGCTCTACCGGATGAAGCCGGCGGAGTGCCGCCTCATCATGGTCGATCCCAAGATGCTCGAATTGTCCGTCTATGACGGCATCCCGCATCTGCTCACGCCGGTCGTCACCGATTCCAAGAAAGCGGTCACCGCGCTCAAATGGGCGGTGCGCGAGATGGAGGAGCGTTACCGCAAGATGGCGCGCCTCGGCGTGCGCAACATCGACGGCTACAACCAGCGCGCCGCGGCCGCCCGCGACAAGGGGGAGGTCGTGGTCATGCAGGTGCAGGTCGGCTTCGAGAAGGGCACGGGCGAGCCGCTGTTCGAGGAGCAGGAGATCGACCTCGCGCCGATGCCCTACATCGTCATCATCGTCGACGAGATGGCCGACCTGATGATGGTGGCCGGCAAGGAGATCGAAGGCGCCATCCAGCGGCTGGCGCAGATGGCGCGCGCCGCCGGCATCCATTTGATCATGGCCACACAGAGCCCGTCGGTCGACGTCATCACCGGCACCATCAAGGCCAATTTCCCCACCCGTATCTCCTTCCAGGTGACGTCCAAGATCGACAGCCGCACCATCCTTGGCGAGCAGGGCGCCGAGCAGCTGCTCGGCCAGGGCGACATGCTGCACATGGCCGGCGGCGGGCGCATCGTGCGCGTGCACGGTCCCTTCGTCTCCGATCTCGAGGTCGAACACGTCGTGGCGCATTTGAAGGCGCAAGGCCGCCCGGAATATCTCGATACGGTCACCGCCGGCGAGGAAGAGGAAGAAGATCCGGCCGACACGGGTCCAGTCTTCGACAAGGGCTCGATCGACGCCGAGGATGGCGACGCCCTCTATGAGGAGGCGGTCAAAGTGGTCAAGCGCGACAAGAAATGCTCGACCTCCTACATCCAGCGCCGCCTCGGCATCGGCTATAACCGCGCCGCCTCGCTGGTCGAACGCATGGAGAAGGAAGGCCTGGTCGGCGCGCCCAACCATGTCGGCAAGCGCGAAATCCTTGCCGGCCGGCGCGACCATGCGCCGGAGCGCGACGAGACGGATTGAGCGGGCGTTAGGGCGCGCAGTCAGGTCGGCCGATCGCGGCTGGTCCTGCCCGTCCTTGTCTATCTGGGGCCCTCGGGGAGAGGTCAGCCGGGCGAAGCGGAGACTGGGTGAGGGGGAGCGCAGTACGCGGCTGCCCTGCTCCAAGGCGAAAAATGCGTCAGCCGCCGTTCGCCACCAAGGCGATCGCCGCGCGCAGATCCTCGAGCCCTGAGGCCTTTTCCGACGAAGTCGCGAGCACCGCCGGGAACGCCGCCGGCCGTTTCTTGATCTTGGCAAGCGTCTCCTCGATCAGCTTCGGCACGCCGGCCGCCTTGATCTTATCTGTCTTGGTCAGCACGATCTGGTAGGACACCGCCGCCTTGTCGAGCAGCGACAGCACCTCCTCGTCCTTGGCCTTGATGCCGTGCCGGGCGTCGATCAGCACATAGACGCGCTTCAGCGTGACGCGGCCCTGCAGATACTCGAAGATCAGCTTCGTCCAGGCATCGACCTTATCCTTCGGTGCGCTGGCGTAGCCGTAGCCCGGCATGTCGACCAGCGCCATCGGCGGCAGGTCGGCGCCTTCGCCGGAGAAGCCGTCCGGCACGAAATAGTTCAGCTCCTGCGTCCGTCCGGGCGTGTTGGAGGTGCGCGCCAGCCCCTTC
>NZ_RZST01000267.1:0-8653 GCF_003997575.1 Mesorhizobium sp. M1A.F.Ca.IN.022.07.1.1 | reverse complement strand
GTCACCGCCGGCGTCGTCTCGGCGCTCGGCCGCTCGATGCGCGCCTCGACCGGCAGGCTGATCGACGACGTCATTCAGACGGACGCCGCGCTCAACCCCGGCAATTCCGGCGGACCGCTGGTGTCGTCGGCTGGCGAAGTCGTCGGTGTCAACACCGCCATGATCCACGGTGCGCAAGGCATTGCCTTCGCGGTCGCCTCCAACACCGCCAATTTCGTCATTTCCGAGATCATCCGCTTCGGCCGCGTGCGCCGCGCCTTCATCGGCGTCTCTGCCGATACGACCAACCTGCCGCGCCGTGCCGCACTTCTCTCGCAGGTCACGACCAAGACGGCCGTGCGCCTGCGCAGTGTCGAAAAGAACGGCCCCGCCGCGAGGGCTGGCCTGAAGGAAGGCGACATCATCGCCGCTATCGACGGCCGACCGGTCACCGGCGTCGATGATCTCGTGCGCATGCTCGACGCCGAACGTATCGGTCGCGAGACGCTCTGCACCGTCGTGCGCCGCACCGGCGTCAGCCAGGTCGCCGTGACGCCGGCGGCGCGGACGAACTGAGACCCGCTGTCCGGCCTAGCTCCCGGCCGCACCTTTGGCGTATTGCGCCAGGAATTCTTCGCTCGGCGCAATAGGCTTGATCACGTCGATCAGCACGCCGTTGGGGTCCTTGGTGATGAAATGGCGCTGGCCGAAGGGCTCGTCGCGCAAGGTGCGCAGGATCGGCAGGCCTGCGGCCACGATGCGCTCATAGACGGCGTCGGGATCGCGGACCTCGAAATTGATCAGCAGGCCGGACGTGCGTCCCCGGCCCTCCTCAGGGATCGTCTCATGTCCCCGTCGACGATGCCGAGATTGACGCGGCGATCCTCGGCCGACTGCAGATGGACGTACCAGTCGCTGTCGAACACCGCCTTGAAGCGGAAATGCTCGACATAAAAGGCCGCCGTGGCGGCGACGTCGCCGGTCATCAGCACCGGATAATAGCTGGTCGTCTTCATCTTTCTTTCTCCTGCCATCCAACATACAGTCTGTATGTAAGTGCAATTAACATACAGGCTGTATGTATGCAACCAGAGTCTGGACGCCGCTCCAACCGCGACCGCACCGAGGCAACGCGCGCCGATCTGATCCGCGCGGCGCGAAAATTGTTCACGGAAAAATCCTATGCGGAGACGGGCACGCCGGAGATCGTGGCCGCCGCCGGCGTGACGCGTGGGGCGCTCTATCATCATTTTGCCGACAAGCAGGCGTTGCTCGCCGCGGTCGTCGAACAGGAGGCAGCGACCGTCGCAGCGGAGATCGACCGCGCCTCGCCCGCCTCGCTCTCGGCCCGCGATGCCTTGATCTCCGGCTCCGGCGCCTATCTCGCCGCGATGCGCGCGCCCGGCCGCACGCGGCTTTTGCTGCTCGATGGGCCGGCCGTGCTTGGCCGCGCGGCGATGGACGAGATCGACAACCGCCACGGCAACCGCTCGCTGCGCGAAGGCCTGATCGCAGCCATGCGCGCGCGCTCGATGGTCAAGCTGCCGGCCGAGGCGCTGACCGCGGTGCTGGCCGCCGCCTTCGATCGCGCGGCTTTGGCCATCGAGGCCGGCGCATCGGCCGAGGAGTATCGCGCCGTGCTGATGGCGCTCATGGACGGCTTGTCTCCGGCTCCTCCTCCGTCCAAACGCCCGGCTCCAGCTCGTTGAAGCAGCCGAGCTGCCGCTTGAACTCGTCGATGAGCCACGACGCCGCCGGCTTGGGGCTTCGGTCGTTGCGGTGCATCGCGTACATCGGCGCACGCACCTCGCGATAAGGCTCGAGATCGAGCTCGACCAGCCGCCCGCTGGCGATGTCGTCGGCAATCAGCCAGCGCGGCAAGCCTCCCCAGCCGAGACCCTCACGCATCAGGGCATGCTTGGTGCGCACGTCCGTCAGCCGCCAGGTGCGATAGGCAAACACGCCATAGTCGCGGCCCCGCGTCCGCTCCGACTGGTCGGAGACGACAAGCTGGATGTGGTCGCGCAGATCTTCGATCGCAATTGGCTTCGGCAGTTTCGCCAGCGGATGGTCGGGTGCGGCAGCCGGCACCAGCGAGATGAAGCCGATGCGCAGCAGATTGACGTCCGCATCGCCTTGCAGGCCGCCAAAGCCGAGGTCCGACTGGCCGTTGACGACCTGATCGACGATCAGGCCGAGCGAACCGATATAGAGGCGCAGCATCACCGCCGGGAACTGAGCCTCGAAGGCCTTGAGCACCCGCACGAGCGCCGGCGAAGGCAGCGCCACGTCGACCGACAGGTTTACTTCCGCCTCCAGCCCTTGCCTGTAGCCGTCGGCGCGCGAGCGGATGCGCTGCAGCACACCGATCATGCGCCGCGCGTCCTCCAGCATGGCCTTTCCGACATCGGTCAGTTGCGGCTCGCGCAGGCCTTCGCGCTCGAACAGTTTCAGGCCCAGTTGCGCTTCCAGGTTGGCGATGCCGTAGCTCACCACCGACTGCGCCCTGTTTAGCTTGCGCCCCGCGGCCGAGAAGCTGCCGGTGTCGGCCACCGCCACCAGGATCTGCAATTGGTCGAGCGTCGGATTTGGCTGCATGATCAATCCACATTCTCGATGGATACTATGCAAATAATACCAGTTTTCCGGATAGAGCGGCAACCCCATATTGGACGGGAAAGTCAATCCAACCCAAAGGGGACACCGCCATGTCCATACTGCTTGTTACCTCCAGCCCGCGCGGCGCCGCCTCGCACTCGACCCGAGTCGCCACCGATCTTGCTCAGAAGCTGGTTGCCGCCGATCCGTCCAACACACTTGTCGTGCGCGACTTGGTCGCCGATCCGCTGCCGCATATCGATCCTGACTATGCCACCGGCATCTACACCCCGGCCGAGGCGCGCAGCCCGCGTCAGGCCGAGGTGGTCGGCGTGTCCGACGCGGTGCTCGACGAGCTGTTCGCGGCCGACACGATTATCCTCGCCACCGGTTTCATCAACTTCAACATTTCCTCGACGTTGAAGTCGTGGATCGACCACGTCGCACGCTCGGGCAGGACTTTTGCTTATGGTGAGAATGGCCCGAAGGGCCTGGTCGCCGGCAAGAAGGTCTATATCGTGCTTGCTTCGGGCGGCATCTATTCCGAGGGTGCCGCGGTGCAGATGGATCACGCCATCCCCTACCTGCGCGGCGTGCTTGCCTTCCTGGGCATGACGGACGTCGAAGTGATCCGCGTCGAAGGCGTCGGCATGGGCGCCGACGCGGTCACCGCCGCGCTTGCCAAGGCCACCGCCAAGGTGGATGCGATCGCGGCCGCGGCTGCTAACGCGGACGGGATCGCCGTGGCCGCGTAATCATTGCCCTGAGAACGGAAAAACCCTGAGAATGAAAAGGCGGGCGCCGATCGGCGCCTGCCTTTTTTGCATGTTTCGTCGAGCCGTGCCGATCTGGAACGACTGTTTCTTCCCGCTGGTGCTGATCACCTCCGGCAATTTGAGGAAACTGCCGCCGGGGCTGACGGTGTTCGTCGGCGAAATTCACCGCCGACTAGCTGTTCACCGGGCTGACACTGGCGGCGCTGCCGATTACCGTGTTCTATATCGTGCCGTCGAGCGGTTCATTGCCGGCATCGCCCAAGCGGTCGAACAGGACGCGGTCGAACAGGGCGCGTTCGGATAGCGAAGAGATCAGGATCAGGGCATCAAAAAGTGGCAAGCCAGAACAAGATCATCATCACCTGCGCGGTCACAGGCTCGATCCACACGCCGTCAATGTCGCCGCACTTGCCGGTGACGGCCGAGGAGATCGCGACCGCCGCTATCGAGGCGGCCGAGGCGGGTGCCGCGATCGTCCACCTTCATGCCCGCAATCCGGTCGACGGACGCCCCGACCAGTCGACCGAGGCGTTCGCCCCTTTCCTGCAGGTCATCAAGCAGCGCTCCAACTGCGTCGTCAACATCACCACCGGTGGTGCGGCGACGATGAGCGTGGAGGAACGCGTCAGGCCCGCGAAAGTCTTCGCGCCCGAGGTCGCCTCGCTCAACATGGGCTCGATGAACTTCGCGCTGTTTCCGATGCTGGAGCGCTTCAAGACGTTCGAGCATGAGTGGGAGCGGCCCTATCTCGAATCGTCGCGCGACCGGATCTTCCGCAACACTTTCGGCGATATCGAGCACATATTGCGCACCTGCGCCGACAACGGCACGCGCTTCGAGATCGAGTGCTACGACATCGGCCATCTCTATACCCTGGCGCATTTCGTCGAGCGCGGGCTGGTGAAGGCACCGTTCTTCGTCCAGAGCGTGTTCGGCATCCTCGGCGGAATCGGCACGCATCCGGAGGACGTCGCCCATATGAAGCGCACGGCCGATCGGCTGTTCGGCAACGAATATCACTGGTCGGTGCTGGGCGCCGGCCGCCACCAACTGCCGATCGCCACGCAGGCGATCGCGCTGGGCGGCAATGTGCGGGTTGGCCTGGAGGACTCGTTATGGATCGGCAAGGGCAAGCTTGCCCGCTCGAGCGCCGAACAAGTAACGAAGGTCCGCCAGATCATCGAGGGCCTCGGCGCCTCGATCGCCACGCCCGACGAGGCGCGGCAGATCCTGCAGCTGAAGGGCGGCGACAAAGTCGCGTTCTGATCCCGGCAAAAAAAGAACCCTGCGGCAACGGCTATCCAAACATCCGCTCGCCCTGCTCGTCGACGAGCTGGATGCCCTTCTTGATCGAGATGTCGACCGCATCGTCCAGCCCGGCGAAACGGTCGGCGCGGATGAAGCGGTGCTCCTTCATCACGCCGTCCACTTCCTTGGAGACGACGCCGCAGGTCTGGTACTGGCCGTCCGCCTTGTAGGGCGTGGCGCTGATCAGGAAGCCCTTGTGCTCGACCTGCTTTGCCGGCTTCGCGGCTCCGGTGTCCGTCGCCTCACCACCGCCGCCGCCGAAAAGACGTTTCAGAAAAGACATAGCGCATCCTCCAACGGCAAATCGTCCTGCATCACATAGCGTGCCGCAGGACGATTTTCACTACAGCATGAACCCGAAAACTGTGCAGCGGTTTTCGGGAAGATCATGCTCACACAAAGATAAACGGGATGACTTTTGGAAGTCATCCCGCTTTGACGGTCATCGGTCGAGCCAGCAATAACCCGTTCAGTGCCGGGCGACTCAGCGACGCGAGAGGGCCTCGAGCGCTGCGGCGGCGTCTTCCAGAATGCTGATCGCCTCGGCCTGCTTGTCCTCCGGCGCATCGACGATATCGCTGAGCGCGGCGCGTAGGCGGTGGCGCAGTGCGCGGAACCGGTCGCGCTTTTCGTGACGGCCGCGCCGGCCGACGTCCTCGCCCTCGTCGTTCCAGCCAAACCAGTCGCGCGCCTTGGCCATCTTGCGGCCGAACCGCTCGAGATGGTCGAGCACGTGATCGATCATCTCGCGATTTTGCTCGAGATGCGCCCTGCCCGCCTCGGTGATCGAGAACACCTTCTTGTTGCCTTCGCTTGACGAGACGGCATAGCCGGCCTCTTCGAGAAAGGTCAGCGTCGGATAGACCACGCCCGGGCTCGGGCTGTAGATGCCGCTGGTGCGTTCCTCCAGCGCCTTGATGATGTCGTAGCCGTGCCGCGGCGCCTCGGCCAGAAGCGACAGCGTGATCAGCTTGAGATCGCCGTCGGCCAACATGCGGCCGGCGCGGAACATGTCGCCCGGACCGCCGCGGCCGCCGCCGCGCATGCCCTGGCCGAAGGGACCAAAGCCGCCGCCGCGACCACCGAAACGACCGGCCATGTGCATGAATATGCGCTGACCGAAATGGTTGTGCCCGAAGGGATTATGCTTGTGCATGGATCGCTCCTTGAGTTCTATCTTACGATATATCTTAGCTAGGTGGCGGGTGGAGTCAAGATATATCTTACGATGCATCTTGGTTGACGCAAGGCGAACTGCGAGGCGGTCGAATGCGCAGCGATCGCCGCGAAAACAGCCTACCAGCGGCCTTTGCGGCGGTTCCAGGGGTAGAGAAGATCGGCAAACCGATCATAGACAAAGCGCGTCAGCCGCAGCACGACCGAATTGCCGAACAGGGTGGCGAGCCATCCCTCGCCAGGCGTGAGCCGCCAGACGGCGATCGCCACATCGGCACCGACCAGCAGCTTGCCCTCGGCATCGGTCGCATGCAGCCGCCGGCGGACATCCTCGAGCGAGGCGCCGAAGGCTGAAAGCGCTTGCGGTTCGAAATTAATGTCGCGGAATTCGACGCGGCCGGACTTGACCGCTTCAATCAGCCGCCGTTTCTGGCGGTTGATGCCGGCATCGCAGACCGGGCAGCGTGTGTTGTACCAGACAGTCAGCAACGGCTCAGGCATCGCGCGACTATCGGCGACCGAGCGCGGCACCGCAATATCAGCATCGAGCCGGGCTGTTTCCGGCGCTCTACCCCAGCGAACTGATGATCTCGCGGTAGGCGAATTCCGGAAACGCCTTCATCGTCCGCGTCCTGACATTGCCGCCCGACGACAACATCAGCGCGAAACGGGCAAGCACGGCATCGTCCGGCGCTTCGACAATGGCGACCATGTCGCATTCGCCCATCGTCAGATAGAATGCCTTGAACGATCCGCCCATTTCACCGAGCAGCTTCTTGGCGGCATCGAGCCGCTTCGGCGACTCCCGCACGTTCTTGGCGCCCAATTCGGTCCAGTTGATAAGCACGATGTAGGTTGTCATGGCACACCTCCCACCGGGAGCCACGGAGCGCAACGCCTGGCAGTTGCGGCCGGCGTCCGGGGCGGGCATCCGGCTTGTCGCCCACAAATGCATCCGACCCTGAAATTATCCTCCTGTTGAGCAAGCCCGGCAAGGCGGCATAACAAATAGGTGGAAATGAAAAAGGACGCCGAGGCGCCCGTTTTCGTATGTTGCGTTTCCGCTCAGCTGTCCAGGAAGCTTCTCAGCTTCCGCGAGCGGCTCGGGTGCTTGAGCTTGCGCAGCGCCTTGGCCTCGATCTGACGGATACGCTCGCGGGTGACCGAGAACTGCTGGCCGACCTCTTCCAGCGTGTGGTCGGTGTTCATGCCGATGCCGAAGCGCATGCGCAGAACACGCTCCTCGCGCGGGGTGAGCGAAGCCAGCACGCGCGTGGTTGTCTCGCGCAGATTGGCCTGGATCGCCGCGTCGATCGGCAGGATCGCCATCTTGTCCTCGATGAAGTCGCCGAGATGCGAATCCTCCTCGTCGCCGACCGGCGTTTCGAGCGAGATCGGCTCCTTGGCGATCTTCAGCACCTTGCGCACTTTTTCGAGCGGCATTGCGAGCTTCTCTGCCAGCTCTTCCGGCGTCGGCTCGCGGCCGATCTCATGCAGCATCTGGCGCGAGGTACGCACGATCTTGTTGATCGTCTCGATCATATGCACCGGAATGCGGATGGTGCGCGCCTGATCGGCGATCGAGCGGGTGATCGCCTGCCGGATCCACCATGTCGCGTAGGTCGAGAACTTGTAGCCGCGGCGATACTCGAATTTGTCGACTGCCTTCATCAGGCCGATATTGCCTTCCTGGATCAGGTCCAGGAACTGTAGGCCGCGATTGGTGTATTTCTTGGCGATGGAGATGACGAGCCGAAGGTTCGCTTCCACCATTTCCTTCTTGGCGATCGCGGCCTCGCGCTCGCCCTTCTGCACCTGGTTGACGATCCTGCGGAATTCCAGAATCGAGATCGCCGTCTCGGTGGCGAGGTTCTGGATCTCGGCGCGCAGTTCCTTGATCGCGTCCTTCTCGTTCTTTGTGAATTCCTTCCAGCCGCGCGAGGTGAGATTCGCGATCGAGCGGGTCCAGTTCGGATCGAGCTCCGAGCCCTGATACTCCTTGAGGAACTCCTCGCGGCGCACGCCGTAGCTTTCGGCGAGCCGAAGCAGCTTGCCCTCGTTCTGCACCAGGCGCTTGTTGATGTCGTAGAGCTGCTCGACCAGCGCTTCGATGCGCGCGGTGTTGAGCGACAGCGACTTCACCGCCTTGATGAGTTGCTCCTTGAGCTCCTTCAGCCGGCGATCCTGGCTGGGCGAAAGCGTGCCGGCAGCCGCCAGCCGGTTCTCGACCTGCTGGTCCTGCAGCTTGCGAAGCTTCTTGTAAGTGTCGGCGATGACGTCGAGCGTCTCCATCACCTGCGGGCGCAGTTCCGCTTCCATCGCGGCCAGCGACAGGCTTGCCTCGTCCTCGTCGTCTTCCTCTTCTTCCAGCCCGCGCGTGTCGCCGCCAACATTGGTGATGTCGTCTTCTTCCTCGCGCGCCGCCGAGCGGCCGCGCGGCTTCTCTTCGGCCTTGGGCGCTTCCTCGACGCGTTCGACAACCGGCGCCTGCTTGGCCTCGGGGCCGGCATAAGTCGCCTCGAGGTCGATGATCTCGCGCAGCAGGATCTTCGATTCGTTGAGCTCGTCGCGCCAGATGATGATCGCCTGGAAGGTGAGCGGGCTCTCGCACAGGCCCGCAATCATCGTCTCGCGGCCGGCCTCGATGCGCTTGGCGATCGCGATTTCGCCCTCGCGCGACAGAAGCTCGACCGAGCCCATCTCGCGCAGATACATGCGCACCGGGTCGTCGGTGCGGTCGGTCGGCTCTTTCTTGGTGGTCGTGGTGGCAACGGCGGTGCCGGTCTGCTCGGCAAGCTCGTTGGCGTCTTCCTCGG
>NZ_RZST01000266.1:0-8690 GCF_003997575.1 Mesorhizobium sp. M1A.F.Ca.IN.022.07.1.1 | reverse complement strand
GGCCGAGAGCGGCAGGAAGAGATAGGCGATCATGCCGACCACCAGGATGGTGGCCATGATCAGCGTGGTGGCCACCGGCCGCAGGATGAACGGCCGCGACGGGTTCAGCCAGCCGGAGACGAGACCGCTCGGCGTGCTCATTGGGCTTCGCCGGTGTCGCCACCATTTCCGCTGCTACCGCTATTGCCGCTGCCGTCGCGACGATGGTGGCGGTGGTGCTTGCGGTTGGCATCGCCCGATGCGTCCGCGCCGTCGCCTGCCGAACCTTGGCGCTGGCTGCTCGAGATCGCGGGCGCGTTGCCGGGGTTGACGGCAGACGTATTGCTGGTCGCGGCGGCCCCGCTGCCCCTACCCTCCGCTTGCGGCTGCGCGGGAGATCCAGCGCCGGCGGTCGGCGCGGCGCTGTTGTCAGGCACGGTCACCTTGGCGCCGTCCTTCAGCCGGTCGACGCCATCGACGACCACCTTGGCGCCCGGCGGAAGGCCCGACAGCAATTGCGTGACCGAGGCGTCGCCGGGGCCAAGGGAAACGGTCTTCACCGAGACAGTGCTGTCGTCGTTGAGCTGATAGACGAAAGTGCCTGGAGCGCCGTGCTGGATGGCGGCGTTGGGCAGCACCGTCACGCCGGTCAGCGTGCGCACCAGGAGATGCACGTTGACGAACTGGTTGGGATAAAGCCCGCCGTCGGCGTTAGCAAACACGGCGCGCAGCTTCACGGTGCCGGTGGTCGGATCGATCTGGTTGTCGATCGTCTGCAGCGTGCCTTCGGCGATCTGCTTGGTGTCGTTGCGGTCGAACAAGGTGGCCTTGAGCCCGGCATTACCATGCGTCTGTTCCAGCACTTCGGCGAGGGTGTCTTCGGGCAGCGAGAACAGCACCGAAATCGGCTGCATCTCGGTGATCACCGCAATGCCGGTGCTGTCGGAAGGCGTGACGTAATTGCCCTGATCGACCAGCCTGAGGCCGATGCGGCCGTCGGCAGGTGCAACGATATGGCTGTTGGCGATATTGACCTCGACGGCCTCGATCTGCGCCTGGTCGGACATGACCGTGCCCTCGTCGGATTGCACGGTCGCGCGCTGCAGGTCGACCGCCTGCTGCGTGATGGCGTTGGAGGTCAGCTTCAGATCGCGGTCGAGGTCGAGCCTGGCATCGCTCAGCAGCGCCTGATCGTGCTTCAATTGGCCCTGCAGCTGATGCAGCGAGGCTTGGAGAGTGCGGTCGTCGACCTGGGCAAGAAAATCGCCCTTCTTCACCATCTCCCCTTCGGTGAAGGCGATCGCGGTGATCTGCCCGCTGACCTGCGGGCGCACCGTCACCGTCGACAGTGAGGTGACCGTGCCCAGCGCCTCCAGCGTGATCGGGATGTCGGCCTGCGTCACCGAGGCGACTGCGACCGGCTGCGCGCCGAGATCGCCGCCCCGGAATCGTTGGCCGCCGCGCGCGCCTTGCTGGTGCACCGGTGCTGGATGGAGCCAGAAGGCGACGCCCGCTCCAGCCGCCACCAGCAGCAGCGCGACCATCCAGCCGCGGCGCCGGCGACGCACGACCACCGGCTTGATGTCTGCCATCGGCTCACGGAGCGGCTGTAACCGGCTGGCGACTTCGTCGTCCACTTTGTCACCTATCCATCGAACCGCATGCGGCCAGATCGACCACGTCCTTGGCCAAAGTCACAGGCCCAAGACGCAATCCGGCCGGGAACATAACGCCGGAACCCGGCCATGCAATTGTGCGCGACATTAAATTCCCGTAAGAATTGAATGGGTTAGGTTGAAGACCACACTCAAAAATGCACGCCGGGCGAGCTGTTCGGGGACCGTGCCCCATCGCGTGAGAGTGACCGGCCGCGCCGCGCCGGCCAATGATGACAAGGCTTTAAGGGGTGAACCCGGCCCGCGCGGCGGACCGCCTTTCGACGGTCGGACGTCGTTCCCGTCCCGGCGCAACCGCAGCCTCCGAGCGGGACCCCCACTCCATCCCGCTCGCAAAGATGTGAACGCAGCGACGTGCGAAGCTGCCCTAGCTTTATCGGCAGCGGGGCCGGATCGCGATCGAGAGGGAAGCCATGACCTTTGCCCGGCTGCTCGCCTTGCCCCTGCTCAGCCTGTTGGCGCTCGGCCACGCGACCGCGCAAAGTCCGGACGGGGCCACCTCGCATGACGCACAGGTCGAGGATCTGAAAGTCTTCCGTCGCGACTTCCTCGATGTCGACCGGTCTTATTCCAGCGCCGCCCGCGTGGAAGCGGCATCGCGGCTGCAGGCGCTCGAAACCGCGGCAGGTCCGACCGACGCGACCGTCTTCGCTGTCGATCTCTGCCAGATCGCGGCACTGGCCGACAATGGTCACACGACCTGCAAGTTGCCGCGCGCCAATGGTGTGGCGATGTCTTTGCTACCCATCGACGGCGCCTTCTACGTCATAGCGGCCAGCCCCCAAAACAGCGATCTGCTGGGCAGCCGACTCGCCGGCATCGACGGCCATCCGGCTGCTGAAGTGTCCTCGGCGCTGCGCAGCCTGCATGGCGGCGTGGCGGCATGGCGCGACATCGAGGCGACCGACGCGATCGTCCGGCCCGACCTGCTGCATGCGCTCGGGCTCGCCAATGCCGCCGGCGACGCGACCTTTCGCTTCCAGACGCCCGACGGCCGCATCATCGACCGCAAGCTCGCCCCGGAGCCGCAGCGCCGCGACTGGGTGAAGATTTTTCCCAAGGGCCGCGCGCCCTGGCCGCTGCAGGATCAGGAACAGCCGTTCCGCTGGCGCGATGCGCCCGAACTCGATGGCGTCGTCGCCGAGATCAGACGCAACGTCGACGGCAAGACCGGGAAGATCGCCGATTTCCTGGCTGAGGTCGAAGCCGCCCGGGTCCGCCTCGGCCGCAAGAACCTCGTCCTCGACATGCGCTTCAACACCGGCGGCAACTTGATGCTGACCCGCGATGCGCTCAGTTCCTGGCCGTCCCGCGTCAAACCGCCGGGACGGCTGTTCGTGCTGGAAAGCCCGATTACCTTTTCGGCGGGAATTGTCGACGTCGCCTATCTCAAGCAGGCTGGCGGGGACAGGGTCACACTGGTCGGCGAAGCGCCCGGCGACCGCATGATGTTCTTCGCCGATCAGCAGCAGGTGACGCTGCCGCATTCGGGCGTCGTGCTGCAGTCCGCGACGCAGCGCTATGACCTTCAAAACGGCTGCAAGGCCTACGCCGATTGTTTCGTCGGCATGGCGCAACCGAGTTCCGCCACGGGCACGACGCCCGTGCTTGTCGCCACCATCGACAAAGGCAAGGGCCGCAAGCCGGTTGCGCTCAAGACGCTGGAGCCCGACATTGCCGCGCCATGGTCGATCGACGATCTGCTCAAGGGTCGCGATCCCGGAATGGCGGCCGTTCAGGCGGCGTTGGCGGGACAGCAGGAGTAGGACTGTTCAGTCGTGTTTTTATAGCGGAAGCGACCGGCGACATGGCGGCAAGGCTCTCGCACCGCGCGCATACGCTGCATCACGACGGCGAGCAGCTGCAGGCGCGAACCCGGCTTTTGGAGGACGAACTGATGGCGAAGCTGACCGAGCGGTCGAACCAGCTGCTCTACATCCTCTCCGTCATGACCGCGGTGCTGCTGCCGATGACCATCATCTCCGGCCTGTTCGGCATGAATGTCGGCGGGCTCCCGCTGGTCGACACGGCGCTCGGCTTCTGGGTGGTGACGGCGATAGCGGTCGTCGTCGCCGGCATCGTCTACATGGTCGTGCGGCGGCTGGGCCGGGTTTAGCGTCCTATGCGCTTGCGCGCAGATCCTCGACGACCGTACCGGCCGCGCGGACTTCCGCCTCATGGTCCGGCTCGCGCCACGTCTCGGCGAGACCGGCCGCATACCATTCGCGCATGGCAGCGAGATCGAGCAACCGCTTGGGATAAGCAGCGGCGGCGCCCTCGAATGCCAGTCCATAGGACTGTGCCCGGAAAACGACCGGAGCGAAGAAAGCATCGACCGCGGTGAAGTGGTCTCCGGCTAGGAACGGTCCGCCGAAGCGCGCAAGGCCGTCGTTCCACAAGTCGCCCAGGCGGAAGAGATCGTGCTTCAGCACATCGGACATCGATGCCAGCTTGACGCGCACGCCACAGCTCATCGGGCAGTCATTGCGCAGCGCGGTAAAGCTCGAATGCATTTCGGCGGCGGCGGAGCGCGCCCATGCGCGCGCTTTCGCATCGGCCGGCCAGACGCCTCGATGACGCTCTGCCAGATATTCGACGATCGAGAGCGAATCCCACACCGCCCAGCCATCGTCGACCAGGCAGGGTACGCGGCCATTCGGCGAGAATGACCGGAAGAGGCTGAAACTTGAACCGGTCGGGAACGGCGTCAGCCGCTCCTCGAAGCGAATGTCGAGGGTCCGCATCAGCAGCCAAGGCCGCAGCGACCAGGACGAATAGTTCTTGTTGCCGATATAAAGCTGGTACATTTGCCGCCCTCACCTCGTCGCGGGACCCGCCTGGCGAACCTCGCGCCCTCTGAACATCGACCAGCTGTACATGGCCAGCGCAGTCCAGATAAGGGCGAAAGCTATGGCCTGCGTGGTGCCGAACGGCTCATCGAAGATCAGGACGGCGATCAGGAACACCATCGTCGGCGCGATATATTGCATGATGCCGATGGTGGAGAGGCGCAAAAGCCTGGCGCCGAAGGCAAAGAGCAGAAGCGGCACCGCGGTCACCGGGCCGCAGCCGATCAGCAGCGCGGTGTCGGCGCCGGTGCTGGAGATGAAATGGTCCTGTCCCGCGGCGATCAGGTAGGCAATGTAGCAAAGCGCCGGCACCGACAGCAAAAGAACTTCAAGCAGAAAGCCCTGGCTCGGCCCGATCGGCAGCGTCTTGCGGAAGAAGCCGTAGGCGGCGAAGGAGAAGGCCAATGCCAGCGATACCCAGGGTAATTTGCCGGCCTCGACAGTAAGCACGGTCACCGCAATGGCGGCCAGCGCCACCGCCGCGATCTGCAGCCGGTCGAGCCGTTCGCCGAGGAGAACGGCGCCGACCACCACGCTGACCAGCGGGTTGATATAGTAGCCGAGCGCCGTCTCGACCGTGCGGTCGACTGCGATCGCCCAGACATAGATGCCCCAGTTGACCGAGATGAGCGTCGCCGTCAGCGCCGCCATGGCGAGGCTTTTTGGCGAGCGGATCGCGGCCTTAAAGTCGGCGGTGCGGCCGGCCCAAACCAGCACGGCAGCGGCGATCGGCACCGACCAAACGATCCGGTGCGAGATCACCTCGATCAGAGGCAGGTGCGCCACCGCTTTCATGTAGAAGGGCAACAGCCCCCAGAGGAAATAGGCGCCGAGCGCCAAAAGGAAGCCGCGGCGGGCCTTGGCATCTTGATCGAGATCGGCTGTTGCGGTGACCATGGCCCAACGCTATGGCCCAGCGGATCGTTTAAGACCATCGCAAAATTCTGATGGATCAATGGACTTTTGATGATGGTTCAACCTACTCTGCCGCGACCAGTCCTGCCATCTCGCGGTTCTTCATCAGCTTGTAGATGATTGAATCCATCAGCGCCTGGAAGGAGGCGTCGATGATGTTTTCCGATACGCCGACCGTCCACCAGCGGGCGCCGGTGGAATCGTGCGATTCGATCAGCACTCGGGTGATGGCTTCGGTGCCGCCGTTGAGAATGCGCACCTTGAAGTCGGCGAGCTCGAGGTCGACGATCTCGTTCTGATACTTGCCGAGATCCTTGCGCAGCGCGATGTCGAGCGCGTTGACCGGGCCGTGGCCTTCGGCCACCGACATCTTCTCCTCGCCGTCGACCATCACCTTCACGATCGCCTCGGACACGGTCTTCAGGTTGCCGTTGGCATCGAAGCGGCGCTCGACCATGCAGCGGAACGAGGTGACGTTGAAGAACTCCGGCAGGCCGTGCAGCATCTTGCGGGCCAAGAGCTCGAAGGAGGCGTCGGCGCCCTCATAGGCGTAGCCTTCGGCCTCGCGCTCCTTGACGACGGCGATGAGCGCGTCGAGCCGGCTGTCGTCCTTCGGCACGTCGATGCCGCGCCGCTTCAATTCCGCGAGGAAATTGGCCTTGCCGCCCTGGTCGGAGACCATGACGCGGCGGCGGTTGCCGACGGCTTCCGGCGGCACATGCTCGTAGGTCGCCGGCTCTTTGGCCAGCGCCGAGGCATGGATGCCGGCCTTGGTGGCGAAGGCGGATGAGCCGACATAGGGCGCCTGAGCTTCCGGCGCTCGGTTGAGCAACTCGTCGAAAGCGCGGGAGAGCCGCGAAATGCCGGTCAGTGCTTCGGCCGAAATGCCTGTCTCGAAGCGGTCGGCGAACGCCGGCTTGAGCGCGAGCGTCGGGATGATTGTGACCAGATTGGCGTTGCCGCAGCGCTCGCCGATGCCGTTCAGCGTGCCCTGGATCTGGCGCACACCGGCCTCGACGGCGGCAAGGGAATTCGCCACCGCCTGGCCGGTGTCGTCATGGGCATGAATGCCGAGATGGTCGCCAGGGATGCCGCCCGCGATCACCTTCTCGACGATGGCCCGCACTTCCGAAGGCTGCGTGCCGCCATTGGTGTCGCATAGCACCACCCAGCGCGCCCCGGCATCATAGGCGGTCTTGGCACAGGCCAGCGCGTAAGCCGGATTGGCCTTGAAGCCGTCGAAGAAATGTTCGCAGTCGACCATCGCCTCCTTGCCGGCGGCGACCGCCGCCTGGACCGAGACCTTTATCGACTCAAGGTTCTCCTCGTTGGTGCAGCCAAGCGCCACGCGCACGTGATAGTCCCAGCTCTTGGCGACGAAGCAGATCGCGTCCGACTTCGATTGCACCAGCGCCGCCAGCCCCGGATCGTTGGAGGCCGAAACCCCTGCCCGCTTGGTCATGCCGAAGGCGACGAATTTCGCGCTTTCCGTGCGCTTCTGATGGAAGAAGGCGGTGTCGGTCGGGTTGGCGCCGGGATAACCGCCCTCGACATAGTCGATGCCGAATTCGTCAAGCAGCTTGGCGATCGCGATCTTGTCCTCGACGGAAAAGTCGATGCCCGGCGTCTGCTGGCCGTCGCGCAGCGTGGTGTCGAAGAGGTAGAGGCGTTGCTTCATCATGGCTGTAGCTCGAAAAGTCGAGATCCTTCGCGCTGGGGGCGCCGTAGAGCACAAACCTGCATGGTTATTTGCCTGCGTATTTATCCGTCGCCCGGATCAGCCGATCCAGAATCCCCGGCTCCGAATACGAGTGGCCGGCGCCTTCGATGAGGTGGAAATCCGCCTTCGGCCAGGCCTTGTGCAGCGCCCAGGCATAGCGCGCCGGGCACGGCATGTCGTAGCGGCCGTGGACGATGGTGCCGGGGATGTCCTTCAGCTTCCAGGCATCGCGCAGCAGCTGTCCTTCTTCCAGCCAGCCGGCATGGACGAAATAGTGGTTCTCGATGCGGGCGAAGGCGATGGCATAGTCGTCCTGGCCGAAAGGCGTGCTGGTTTCCGGCTCCGGCAAAAGCGTGATCGTCTCGCCTTCCCACAGACTCCAGGCAAGCGCCGCCTCGACCTTCGCCTTGCGGTCGGTGCTCACCAGCCGCTTGCGGTAGGCGGCCATCATGTCGCCGCGCTCGGCCTCGGGGATCGGCGCGAGAAAACGCTCCCACTTGTCGGGAAACATCTCGGAGACGCCGAACTGATAGTACCATTCGAGCTCGGCGCGGGTGAGCGTATAGATGCCGCGCACGACGAGCTCGCTGACGCGCTCGGGATGCGTTTCGGCATAGGCGAGCGCCAGCGTCGAGCCCCACGAGCCGCCGAACACCAGCCATTTGTCGAAGCCCGCCATCTCGCGCAGGCGTTCGATGTCGGCGACGAGATGCCAGGTGGTGTTGGCTTCCAGCGAGGCGTTGGGCGTCGACTTGCCGCAGCCGCGCTGGTCGAACAGGATGACGTCGTAGAGTTTCGAGTCGAACAGCCGCCGGTGTTTGGGCGAGATCGTGCCTCCAGGGCCGCCATGCAGGAATACGGCTGGCTTGGCGCCTTTGGTGCCGCAGCGCTCCCAATAGATGGTGTGGCCATCACCGACATCGAGCATGCCTGTTTCGAACGGCTCGATCTCGGGATAGAGCGTGCGCAAGGAGCTGCTGTGGATCGTCATAGTTTCAGTCCCTGCTGCGGCCAGTTGGCCGTCTCGTGATCGGGATGCTGGAAGGAGATGATCTGCTCCTGCCGTCGATAGTAGTCGGGGTCGTCGTGGACCGGCGCCTCGAAGATCTTCTCCACCCAGGGCAGCCGCACCGCGTAGTTGACCTGGATCTGCGGCGCCAAGTCCGAACGATCGTCGAAGGCACCGATGGCGATCTCCAGCCCGCCCGGCTGGCGGTAGGTGAGCGGCGTGCCGCAGCGGCGGCAGAAGCCGCGATCGATGTTGACCGAGGACTGGAAATAGCTCGGCTCCTCATGGGTCCATTCGACGCCATCCTTCGGCACCGTCACCAGGGCGCCAAAGAAATTGCCGAACTGTTTCTGGCACATGCGGCAATGGCAGATGGACGGGCGCCCGAGCTTGCCGTGGACGCGGAAGCGCACGGCGCCGCACTGGCAGCCGCCGGTTCGAATTTCATCGGTCATGGTTTTTCCTCCGGCGGCCATTGGTCCGTGTCGTGATCGGGATGTTGATAGGAGACGAGCTCGGCGAGATAAGGCGCCGACGAAATA
>NZ_RZST01000265.1:0-8724 GCF_003997575.1 Mesorhizobium sp. M1A.F.Ca.IN.022.07.1.1 | reverse complement strand
TCTGCCGTGCGCGCAATCCGGTCATATCGGCCTCTCTGCCACAAAATCATAATTGACTCAATTTTAGAATTGGTTCAACTTTTCCTCAACAAGCCAGCAAGGCAGGGAGAACACTCGATGACTGTCCGGAATCCGCTTTCCAGCCTGAAGTCCCGTCTCGGAGCCGCCTGCGCTGCTGTGGCACTGCTCGCCGCTGGCGGCGCTCAGGCCGCCGATCTCAACGCGCTGATCTGGTGCGACCACTCCGATCCGGCGCTGCTGCAGCCCTTCGAGGAGGCCAACAACGTCAAGGTCAACGTCAAGGAATTCGAGGGCACAGGCGCAGGGCTCGCGATCGTCGATCAGTCGCAGCCGGGCGATTGGGACGTGATGGTGATCGATTCCATCGACGTACCGCGCGGTGTCGAGAAAGGCCTGTTCGAGCCGCTGCCGGAGGACAAGCTGCCTTTCGCCGACCTCTTTCCGGAAGTGAAGATGGACAAGTCCACCGTGGTCGACGGCAAGCGCTACGGCATCACCGAAAAGTTCGGCTACAACACGATCGGCTTCAACAAGACCAAGGTCGATCCGGCCGACATGCAGTCGCTGGCTTCGCTGACCAGCGACAAATACAAGGGCAAGATCGCGATCTACGACTATTACCTGCCGGTCATCGGCATGGCGGCTCTGGCGATCGGCAAGAAGACGGCCGACCTCACCGAGGCAGACCTGCCCGCTCTCAAGGCCGAGCTGCTCAAGATGAAGGCCAACGCCAAGCTGGTCGGGGAAGTCACCGCCAGCCAGACCGCGCTTGCGACCGGCGAGGTGGATGTCCTTGTCGGCGGCGGCGAGTGGGTGACGGCGGGGCTCGCCAAGGAAAACCCGGCGCTCGACTTCTCGATCCCCAAGGAAGGCGCGGTGCTGTGGTCGCAATCGCTTGCCATGTTCAAGGAATCCAAGAACAAGGACATGGCGCTAAAATTCATTCAGTACATCCTGAGCCCGGAAGGCCAGGCGCGCCTTGCCACCTCCTCCTGCTACTGGGGCATGCCGTCCAACAAGAAGGCAGCGCTCACCGACGAGCAGAAGAAGATCCTGCGCTTCGACGAGCAGCCCGGCTTTCTCGCCCGCGCCCAGGCCTATCCGGCGCCGAACGCCGATCTCGACAAGAAGATGCAGGACATGTGGACCGAAATGCTGCAGGCACAGTAATCGGCCGATGAGCGGTTCCGGAGGTAGCCCGCGTGCCCTGCCCTGGGCGCTGGTCACGCCGGCGTTGGCTTGGACGCTTCTGTTCTTCGTGCTGCCCTTCGTTGCCATGGGATTGTCGAGCCTGACGGCGCATGAAGGCGGCGGCTTCACTTTGGCCAATTACAGCCAGTTCTTCACCGATCCATCCTACTGGCGGGCGATGGTGAACTCGCTGCAGGTGACCGCAATCGTCACCGTGATTTCGATCGTGCTCGCCTACCCATTCGCCTGGATCCTCGCCGAACAAGTACCGGAGCGCTGGCAGCGATTGGCACTGATGCTCGCCGTGCTGCCGTTCTGGACGTCTTACGTCGTGCGCTCCTATTCCTGGCTGCTCGTGCTGGCGCAGAACGGCGTCATCAATCGGGCGCTCACCGGCATCGGCTTGGTCGCGGAGCCGCTGCAGCTTGCGAACACTCGGTTCGCTACCGTCACCGGCTTCGTCCACTTCTTCGTCATGCTGCTGACGCTCACCATCTTCGCCAATCTGAAACAACTCAGCCCGAGCTATCGCAAGGCGGCCGCCGACCTCGGTGCCGGGCCGGTGCGGACCTTCCTGCATGTCGTGCTGCCGCTGACCCTGCCCGGTATCATGGTCGGGGCTTTCCTCACCTTCGTACTCTGCATCGGCGACTACATCACGCCGCAGATCCTCGGCGGCAACAACGAGCTGCTCATGCCGCAACTGGTCATGATGCAGATCGGCCGGCGCGGCGATTTTCCGCTGGCCTCGGCGCTTTCGATCATCCTGATGGCCGTCGTCACCGTCGCCTATCTCGCCTGCGCCCGCTGGCTGAAGATCGAGCGGGCTTGACCATGCGTGCTGCCGTCCGCCTCGCTGCCTGGCTCTACGCGATCGCCGTCTACGGCTTCATCTTCCTGCCGGTGGTCGTGCTGATACTGTTCTCGCTGCAGGCGACCTCTTTCCCCATCCCGCCTTTCACCGGCCCGTCGCTGCGCTGGTACCAGGCGGTGCTGTCCGATGCACGCCTCACCTCCGCGCTGGTCAATTCGCTGCTGGTGGCGGTGCTGTCCTCGCTCGCATCCGTCACGCTCGGCTTCCTTTCCGCCTGGGGTTTCGCGCGCTTCGTGCTGCCGGGCTCGGCCCTGCTGCGCGGGCTGATCACGCTGCCGCTCACCGTCAGCTATCTGATCATCGGCATGGGGCTGCTGGTGCTGTTCAACTGGGCCGGCGTGCCGAAATCGCTCATCGCCGCCGGCATCGGTCATGTGGTGATCAACCTGCCGCTCTGCTTCGCCATCATCTACAGCCAGATGGGCGACCACCAGATCAACATCGAGCGCGCCGCGCGCGACCTCGGCGCTCCCGAATGGAAGGTGCTGCTGATGATCACCGTGCCGGTCATGGCGCCGGCGATCTTCGCCGGCTTCTTCCTGTCGATGACCTTCTCCTGGGACGAGTTCGTCATCTCCTTCCTGCTCACTCGATTCGAGACGACGCTCCCGGTCGAGATCTGGAACCTCTTGCGCTCCGGCCTCAATCCCAAGACCAATGCCGTCGGCTCGCTGGTCTTTGCGGTCTCGATTGTGCTCGTGGTGCTGTTCGAATTGACCCTGCTGCGGAGAAAGCCGGCATGAGCGCCCCATTGGTCGACATCCGCAACGTCTCGCATCGTTTCGGCCTCCTCGCCGTTTTGAAGAACGTCTCGCTCGCGATCGAGCCCGGCAGCTACACGATCCTCCTCGGCCCGTCCGGCTCCGGCAAGACGACGCTGCTTTCGATCCTTGGCGGCTTCGTCACCCCCAGCGAAGGCGAGGTGTTCATTCGCGGCGCGGATTGCACCGCCGTGCCGCCGGCCAAGCGCCCGACGACGACCGTCTTCCAGGACTACGCGCTGTTCCCGCATATGAGCGTCGGTAAGAATGTCGGCTTCGGGCTGCGCATGCAGGGCGTCGATGGCGCGACGCGGACGGCAAAGGCACGCGAAGCGCTCGCCCTCGTCGGGCTTGCAGACTCCTCCGACAAGAAGCCGCACCAGCTCTCCGGTGGCCAGCGCCAGCGCGTCGCGCTGGCGCGCGCGCTGGTCATCGAGCCGGCGGTGCTGTTGCTCGACGAGCCGCTCGGGCGCGCCTTCGTCGGGCTTGCAGACTCCTCCGACAAGAAGCCGCACCAGCTCTCCGGTGGCCAGCGCCGGCGCGTCGCGCTGGCGCGCGCGCTGGTCATCGAGCCGGCGGTGCTGTTGCTCGACGAGCCGCTCGGCGCGCTGGATCTTAAGCTGCGCCGGCAGATGCAGGACGAGTTGAAAGCGATCCAGAAGCGGGTCGGCACCGCTTTCGTCCATGTCACGCACGACCAGGAAGAAGCGATGGCGCTGGCCGACCATTGCGTGGTGATGAATGATGGGCGCATCGAGGACGAAGGCGCGCCCGAGCGGGTCTATGCGCGGCCGAAGACTCGCTTCTCGGCGACCTTCATGGGCGAAAGCACGATTCTCGCAGGCAAAGCCGGCGAAACGCAGGATGGACGCGTCGAAGTCGCGACCAGGCTCGGGCCGATCTCGCTGCCCGGCACTGCGCCGGCTGGCGCGGCTGTGGCGCTTGCCATCCGGCCCGAGCACCTCATCCTTGCGGGAGCGAAAGGCGACGTCGCGCTCGGCACCGCCAAAGTGAGCGACGTCGTTTTCCAAGGGAGCTTCAAGCGGGTGCTCGCCACCTCGGCGCAGGATCCTACATTGCAGTTCATCGCCAAGGCACCAGCTCCCGCGACCGTCCAGGCCGGCGACACGGTCGCGGTTTCATGCAATGCTCAAGACATCATCCTGCTGGCGGACTGATCCAATGAGCATGCTTCCGGTCATCGAGGCTCCGGACTGGTACGAGGCCATCCGCATGGGCGACGACGTCACGCTCATCCATGAGCCATGGATAAAGCCGTTCTTCCGCTGCAACATCTGGCATGTGCGCGGCCGCGACCGCGATCTTTTGTTCGATACCGGCCTCGGCCATGTCAGCCTGCGGCGCCATGTGCCGCTGGTCACCGAACGCAAGCTTGTCTGCGTCGCCAGCCACACGCATTTCGACCACATCGGCTGCCACCACGAATTTCCGGATCGCTGCGTGCATTCGGCTGAAGCCAAAATCCTCGCGGATCCGCGCAACGAGTGGACGGTCGCCGACCGCTACGCGACAGACGAGATGTTCGACGGCATGCCCGACGGATGGGATATGGCCAGCTACCGCATCCCGCCTGCGCCGGCCAACCGGCTGCTTGAGCAGGGCGACGTTGTCGATCTCGGCGATCGTGCCTTCGAGGTCATCCACACGCCTGGCCACTCACCCGGCGGCATCGCGCTCTACGAGCGAAAGACCCGCATCCTCTTGTCCGGCGACATCGTCTATGACGGGCCGCTGATCGACGGCGTCTACCACTCCGATATCGGCGACTATGTCGAGACGCTGCTTGCCATGCGCGACCTCGACGTCTCGGTCGTGCATGGCGGCCATTTCCCGAGCTTCGGCAAGGTGCGCTACCGCCAGGTGATCGACGAGTATCTCGCGCAGAAGCGGCAGGCGGGCTGTCACCTGCTGCAGAACCGCTAGCGCTTTAAAGCGCCCTTTGCGGACAGGGCATCCCGGCGGCGTCGCCGCAGCGGGAGGCCGTCGGATGCGGCCGCTGGCTCATCTCCTCCGAGTGGCGCACAAGCTCGGCGAACATGAGGGCGAAACTTCCCATCATCAGGAAGACTATGATCAGACGCGTCACCGGCAATAGACAGGTCTCTCGACTGGCCAGCCCCCGCCAACCCATCCACTGCCGGCTAACATGATCGATCCGGCTTTACGAGTGTTTAAGCCTGGTCTTAACCATTACAGCCATCACATTCGTTGCATGGCTGTCACGAAGCGCGAGCGCCAACGCCTATCCGCATGGCGGGGCGCACCGCCCTTTGCAGATGCGGTCGGCGCATGCTACGCCGTCGCCTGCGCGACCGGCAGGCGGTAGCGGTCGCCGTTCGGGATCCATGAGCAAAGAAACCAGCCGTTTCGCCTTCGTCTCTTCCGACACCGACGACGCCCGCGCGGCGCTGGAAACCTTGTCGGCGCGCTATGGGCAAATACCTGTCGCCGAGGCGGAGATCATCATCGCGCTCGGCGGTGACGGCTTCCTGCTGCAGACGCTGCGCGACACGATGAGCACGGGCAAGAAGGTCTACGGGATGAACCGTGGCACCATCGGCTTCCTGATGAACGAATATCGCGCCGGCGGTCTCGATGAACGCATTTCGAAAGCGGTATCCGAGACGATCCGCCCGCTGGAGATGCAGGCGGTGACTCACGAGGGCGAAACGATCTCGGCGCTGGCGATCAACGAAGTGGCACTTTGGCGCCAGTCGTATCAGACGGCGAAAATACGCATCACCGTCGACGAGCAGGTGCGGCTGGAGGAATTGAACTGCGACGGCGTCATGATCGCGACGCCAGCTGGTTCGACAGCCTACAATCTGTCGGCGCACGGGCCGATCCTTCCGCTTGACGCGCCGCTTTTGGCGCTGACGCCGGTGAGCCCCTTCCGGCCCCGGCGCTGGCGCGGCGCGCTGCTCTCCAACAAAGCGATCGTGCGCTTCGACATATTGGAGTCGGAAAAACGCCCGGTGAACGCCGCCGCCGACCACACCGAGGTCAAGGCGATCGCCTCTGTCACGGTGCGGGAATCGCCGACCGCGACGGCGACGTTGCTGTTCGATCCCAATCATTCATGGAACGAGCGTATTCTTGCCGAGCAATTCCGCTATTGAGCCGGTAGAAGACAATAACCCCGATTAAGCATCGCAATTAAGGTTACGTGTTCACAATCCGCCGGATTCCCGGCCGTTTCTGTTGACAAATCGCGGACTTGCGCCTAACTGCAACCCGATCTTGCAGGCGCGCGGCGCCCGCCGCAACGCGTGTTGCGATTTTTCCCGAACCAGCCAAAGACAGCCACAACTTGTCCGCAGACACTCAGACCGCTCAAGAAGCGTTGACGTTCACAGACCTCGGCCTGTCGCCGAAGGTCCTCTCCGCAGTCACCGATGCCGGCTACACCAAGCCTACCCCGATCCAGTCCGGCGCCATTCCGCATGCGCTGCTTGGCAAGGATGTGTTGGGCATTGCCCAGACAGGCACCGGCAAGACCGCTTCCTTCGTGCTGCCGATGCTGACCCGGCTGGAAAAGGGCCGTGCGCGTGCCCGCATGCCGCGCACGCTGATCCTCGAGCCGACACGCGAGCTCGCCGCCCAGGTCGAGGAAAACTTCGTCAAATACGGCAAGAACCACAAGCTCAACATCGCGCTGCTGATCGGCGGCGTCTCCTTCGAGGAGCAGGACAAGAAGCTGGAGCGCGGCGCCGATGTGCTGATCGCCACGCCCGGCCGGCTGCTCGACCACCGCGAGCGCGGCAAGCTCTTGCTCAACGGCGTGGAGATCCTCGTCATCGACGAAGCCGACCGCATGCTCGATATGGGCTTCATCCCGGATATCGAGCGCATCTGCGAGATGATCCCGTTCACGCGCCAGACGCTGTTCTTCTCGGCGACCATGCCGCCGGAAATCACCAAGCTCACCGAAAAATTCCTGCATGCGCCGGTGCGCGTCGAGGTATCCAGAGCCGCTTCCACCGCGACCAGCATCACGCAGCGCCTGGTGAAGTCAGGCTCCAAGCCGTGGGACAAGCGCGAGACGCTTCGCAATCTCATGCGGGCCGAAGAGTCCGATCTGAAGAACGCCATCATCTTCTGCAACCGCAAGGTCGAAGTGTCGGAGCTTTTCCGCTCGCTGCTGAAGCATGATTTCGACGCCGGCGCGCTGCATGGCGACATGGATCAGCGCGCCCGCATGCAGATGCTTGCCAATTTCCGCGATGGCAAGCTGCGTTACCTCGTCGCCTCGGACGTCGCCGCCCGCGGCCTCGATATTCCAGACGTCAGCCACGTCTTCAACTACGACGTGCCGATCCATGCAGAGGATTATGTCCACCGTATCGGGCGCACCGGCCGGGCCGGCCGCTCCGGAAAATCCTTCACCATCGCGACGCGCTCCGACACCAAATATGTCGACGCCATCGAAAAGCTGATTGGCACCAAGATCGAATGGCATGACGGCGACCTGTCAACGGTCGCCGAGAGCGAAGACGAAGAAGCGCCTCGCCGTGGCCGCGGCGCGCCGCGGCGCGCCGGTCGCAAGGACGAGGACCGCAAGAGCCGTGGCGAGCGCAAGAAAAGCGCGGACCGCCACGCCAGGCACAGCGACGACGAGACGCCGGAGACACCACGCGAAGAGCAGCCGGTGGCCGAGATTGCCGACATTGCCGAGCGCCGCGCCCGCAAGGATGCGATCCGTTCCGAGAACGACCGCAAGGGTTTCGACAACCGCAACGAGCAGCGTGGGGCTTCCCGTCCTCAGCGCGACCACAGCCGCCCTGGCCGCCACCGCCATGAAGAGGACGACGCGACCGTCGGCTTCGGCGATGACGTGCCCGCGTTCATGCGCATCGTCGCGAAGGTCTGACCTCAATACCGCGTCGGCAACAACGAGGCGGCCCCGAATGGGGCCGTTCCTCTACTGCCGCTTCGCTTGAAGGATACAAGCGCTTTGCCGGGATTGTCCTGCTGCTGCCTACATCGGCCCGGGCATCATCTTGGTCGGCTTCTCCAGCATCGGAAACTCGGCGTTGCTGCATTTCACCTTCGGGTTCGTCGGGCTGAACATGCCGTTCGGATTGTCCCTGAACAGCCAGGCGTGAAGATCGTAATGGACGAACTCCTTCGGGATGAGCGGATAATGCCCCTCCATCGGACCCATGAATTTCTGGCCAAATAGGCTCGGTGGTTCCTTGACATCCGGGGTCAAGGGCACCAGCCATTCTACGCCGACCAATTTCAAGCCTTCCTTGGTCGGCTCGTAAATGAGCACGTTGGGCTTCATCGGGTCGAGCTTCTGGCCGACGCTCGGAACGTTGACGAAATGGATGCCCATGGCGCCCTTCGGATATTCCATCGTGCCCGGAATCTTCTCGCCCGAGTAATAGACGCAGCCGACGGTCGACAGATAGAGGTCGCGAACGGCGGCCGTGTAGTCCTCATATTTGGCCAGCGATTTTTTCAGAGCTTCGATGTCGGCCTTGTTGGCGTCTTCGGCCCGGGCCGTGGCGGCTCCAACCCATGCGCCCAAGAGGCCAGTTAAAACGAGGACGCCGCAGCGCCCAAGGCGAGTCGTTCTTGTCATGCATTCCTCCCAGATTCTTGAACTGGCCGTGCAAGACCGAGGCGGAAAAATGCTGATTGCGCGGCCGGTTGTACCGCCTCGTCCCCGCTGGACAGCGTCGATGCTAGTCCTTTCCAAGGCGATGGAAAGGCATCAATTAGAACTAGGTCCAATCTACATTCAGGATTCTCAACGCGGTTTGGCGTTGATTCATTGTGTTCCGAGGGTTCTGATTCGGAGCGCGACGGATGGCCAAACGGTACGAACTGACGAACGTCCAGTGGGCGCGC
>NZ_RZST01000264.1:0-8747 GCF_003997575.1 Mesorhizobium sp. M1A.F.Ca.IN.022.07.1.1 | reverse complement strand
GGCGGTAGGCGGCGGTCATCAGGATCTGACCGAGCCCGCCGCAGAAGCCGGCCATGACAAGCAGCGCGGCTTGCATCGGCGTCAGCATCTGCCAGCCGAAAGGCAGGGTGAGCAGCGCCAGCACGCTCGCCGTCGAGGAAAACCACAGCACGATGGTCGCCGTCTTCTCGGTCTGCACGAGATTGCGTACCAGAAGCATGGCGACGGCCGAGATCGCCGCGGCGATCAGCGCCGCCATGACGCCAAGCACCTCCTGGTCGTCGAGCGCCTCGTCGGAATGCAACAGCGTCAGTTCCGGCCAGGAAACGATCAACACGCCGACGAGGCCGAAGGCGACCGCGCTCCAGCGATAGACGCGGATCGTCTCGCCCAGGAAGATCGAAGAGAACACCACGACCAGCAGCGGCTGGGCATAATTCAGCGTGATCGCTTCGGGAAGTGGCAACCTGGTCAGCGCGAAGAAGCCGAGCCCCATAGCGCCGACGCCGACGACGCCGCGCGCGATGTGGTTGAACGGCCGTTTCGTGGTGAATGCGGTGGCGAGCTGGCCCTTGAAGGCCAGAAAGGCGATGATCGGCAAGATGGCAAAGAAGGAGCGGAAGAAGACGATCTGTCCGGCGGGCACGGCGCCGGCCGCCTTGATACAGGTCTGCATGCCGACAAAGACCGCCACGGAGACAATCTTCAGCGCAATGCCGCGCAGCATATTGTGGCCGACGGCATGATCGACGGTCATCTTGCCTCGTGACGATGGTCGGAAAACGAAGCCCAGAAATAGACCTTGGCGCAGTTTTGTCGAGTGACCGTTTGGTGTAAAGAGCGCGGACTTTAGAATTCCCTCACCAGCAAAGCCTACTGCCCACCCGAATTGATAGGAAAAACGACGGAATGCGCACAGATACCGGCCATGTCTTCAAGCTCGAAGACTACCGCCCCAGCGACTATCTCATTCCGCGGACCAGCCTCGATTTCCGTCTGTCTCCGGATGCCACCCGCGTCACTGCCGTGCTCACCGTCGAGCGACGCCAGGGGGTCGCCGCTTCTACGCAGCTGGCACTCGACGGCGACGGGCTGAAGCTGCTCAGCGTTGCCATCGACGGGCAGGTACTCCCGGAAGCCGACTATCAGGCTACGCCCGACCAGCTGATCATTCCGACGCCGCCGGCGGCACGGCGCTTCGAGCTTCGTCTCGAGACCGAGATCGCGCCGTCCAGCAACGAGGCGCTGATGGGCCTTTATCGCTCCAACAATGTCTATTGCACCCAATGCGAGGCGGAGGGGTTTCGCCGCATTACCTATTTCCTCGATCGTCCAGACGTCCTCTCGGTCTACACCGTGCGCATCGAGGCGCCGCACAACGAGGCGCCGCTGCTGCTGTCCAACGGCAACCCCGTAGAAAGCAGGGCGCTCGCGGATGGCCGGCACTATGCCGTCTGGCACGACCCCTTCCCGAAGCCTTCCTATCTCTTTGCGCTGGTGGCTGGCGCGCTCGGCAAGGTCGCGGGAAGCTTCACCACCCTATCCGGCCGCAAGGTCGAGCTCGGCATCTATGTCGAGCCCGGCAAGGAGCGGCTCGCCGGCTACGCGATGGATGCGCTGAAGCGCTCGATGAAATGGGACGAGGAGGTCTTCGGCCGCGAATACGACCTCGACGTCTTCAACATCGTCGCCGTGTCAGACTTCAACATGGGCGCCATGGAGAACAAGGGCCTCAACATCTTCAACGACAAATATGTGCTGGCCGACGAGGAGACGGCGACCGATGCCGATTTCGCCAATATCGAGGCGATCATCGCGCATGAATATTTCCACAATTGGACAGGCAACAGAATCACTTGCCGCGACTGGTTCCAGCTCTGCCTGAAGGAAGGGCTGACGGTTTACCGCGACCACGAATTCTCGGCCGACCAGCGCTCGCGCGCGGTAAAGCGCATCGCCGAGGTGCGCACGCTGCGCGCGCATCAGTTCCCCGAGGACCAGGGACCATTGGCGCATCCGGTCAGGCCGCGCCGCTACCGCGAGATCAACAACTTCTACACGGCAACAGTCTACGAGAAGGGCTCGGAAGTGGTGCGCATGATCCGCACCATCCTCGGAGCGGAAACCTTCCGAGCCGGTATGGACCTCTATTTCGAGCGGCATGACGGCGAAGCGGCGACGATCGAGGACTTCCTCAAAGTGTTCGAGGACGTCTCGGGCCGAGACCTCGGGCAGTTCGCGCTCTGGTACCATCAGGCCGGCACACCGAACCTGACGGTGAGTTCCTCCTACAATGCGGCGGCCAAGGCATTCACGCTGGAGATCGAACAGTCGGTGCCGCCGACGCCGTCGGAAAGCCGCAAGCGACTGATGCATATTCCCCTCGCCTTCGGCCTGGTCGGCGCCGGCGGCAAGCCTGTCGCCTGGACAGCCGTCGATGGCGCCACCGTCGAGGACGGCATCATCCATGTCCGAAAGCGGCGGCACACGGTGCGCTTCTCGGGGGTTTCGGAGCGGCCTTCGGTGTCGCTCAACCGCGGCTTCTCGGCGCCGATCACGCTCTCGGTGCAGCAGAAGGCCGACGACCAGTTCTTCCTGGCCAGCCATGACAGCGATCCTTTCTCGCGCTGGCAGGCCTTCAACACGCTGCTCACCGACGCGCTCATAGCGGCGTTCCGCCAGCTGCTGGGCGGCAAAGAGTCGGCCTTCGACGCAAAGCTCGCCGAGCTTGCCGGAAGCATTGCCCGCGACGAGACGCTGGAGCCGGCCTACCGGGCGCTGGCTCTGTCGCTGCCCGGCGAGGCCGATATTGCGCGCGACATCGGCCAGGGCATCGATCCCGACGCCATTTTCGTCGCCCGCGAGGCGCTGGCGCGGACGATTGCCATGGCGAATCGCGAGATCTTCTCGGCCCTTTACGCCAGCCTGGCCGACAACGGTCCGTTCACGCCCGACTCGGCAAGCGCTGGGCGCCGCGCGCTGCGCAACATCCTGCTCGATTACCTGTCGCTCCTGCCCGATGGCGCGGCGCTTGCCGCGCGGCATTTCAACGCCGCCACCAACATGACCGACCGCGCCGCGGCGCTGACCGTGCTGGCGCACCGTCATGCCGGCTCCGCGCAAGCGGAGGAGGCACTGTCGGCCTTCGAGATGAGATACCGCGGCGATGCGCTGGTGCTCGACAAATGGTTCCAGATCCAGGCCGGAGTGCCGGGACCGCTGACCGTCGAAAACGTGCGCGCGCTGATGCAGCACCCTGCCTTCTCGATCGCAAATCCGAACCGGGTGCGCTCGCTGATCGGCACCTTCTCCAGCGCCAACCAGACCGGCTTCCATCTTTCCGGCGGCCAAGGCTACCGCTTCTTCGCCGAGACCGTGCTGGAGGTCGAGAAGCGCAACCCGCAAGTGGCAGCACGGCTGGCGACGGCGCTCAGGTCCTGGCGCTCGCTGGAACCGGTCCGGCAGAACAAGGCAAGGCAGGCACTGCTGCAGATCGCGAACGCCGACAACCTGTCGGCCGACTTGCGCGACATCGTGGAGCGGACGCTGGTGTGATTAGCAAATCTCCCCCCTCGTGGGGGAGATCAGCAGTTTCGACGAATTTCAATCAACTTTTAATCTTTTTTGGCCGCGCCTCTGGACAAGGCGAATCACCTTTGATTCCTTATTGACGATTCGGACGTGCGGCGTAGCCGGATCGTCAAGTATGCGGCAAATCGGGGAGTGCCATTTATGGCCAAGACGGACGCGTGGGGCGCGCCCGGAGGGAGAGCTTTTGCGCGTCGCGAGGCAAGGAGCGGCGGGCCTGCCGGCAATGCGCGTCTGATCGCCGAACCCGCCTACCAGCGGCTGCTGGCGGCGGAACCGCTGCTGCGCCGCTCCATCCCCGCACTGATCATCATCTTCCTGATCGTCATCGCCGCACTGCGCTTCCTGTCGCTGGTGAACGACCGCGACGAGGTCGAACGCGACGCCAAGTCGGTGCTGGCGTTAGCCGCCGGCCAGATGGCACAGGCGATTACGGCCGACCCGAACGCAGCCGGCGTGAATGCGACGGACCTTCTGGAGAAGACCAGCCGCCAGGGCGCCATGGGTCGCAGCCACGTGCTGGCCATCACCGACGGCGCTTTCAAGATCGTCGCGGTATCGCCATTGTCGACCGGCTGGCAGGGACGCTCGCTGGACAGCCTCGTGCTCGGCGGCCAGCCGCTGTTCATGTTCGGCGACCGCGCCGGCGTTATGGATGTCAGCATCGGCGGCAAGGACTGGTTCGCCGCCGTCAGCCTCACCGGCGACCGAAAGAACGCCGCGGCGGTGCTGGTGCCCAAGGAGGCGGTGTTCGACAGCTGGCGCAAGACGGTGTCGCTCAACGTCACGTTGTTCGTGCTGACGGCCGGCGTGCTGATCGTCATCCTTTACGCCTATTTCGGCCAGGCGGCGCGCGCCCAGGCGGCCGACCGCATCTATCTCGAAGCGCATCAGCGCATCGACATGGCACTGGTGCGCGGCCGCTGCGGGTTGTGGGACTGGGACATGGTGCGCGGCAAGATGTACTGGTCGCGCTCGATGTACGACATGCTGGGCTACGAGCCCTGCGATACGATGCTGTCCTTCGGCGAGGTCGACGAGATCATCCATCCCGACGACGGCGACCTCTTCGAGCTCGCCAATCGCATCGTCGAGCGCGAGATCGACCATATCGACCAGGTGTTTCGCATGCGCCACGCCGACGGGCAGTGGGTGTGGATGCGCGCCCGCGCCCAGGTGATCGACCCGGAAGCGCCCGAGATCCAGCTGATCGGCATCGCCGTCGACGTCACCGAGCAGCGGCATCTCGCGCTGCGCTCGGAAGCGGCGGACATGCGGCTGCGCACGGCGATCGAGAACATCAACGAATCCTTCGTGCTATGGGATGCCGCCGAACGGCTGATCATGTGCAACTCCAAATTCCAGCAGGACAACGGGCTCTCGGACCGCGACGTGATGCCGGGCGCAACCCGCGACATGCTGGAGGAGCGCATGCTCGCCTTCGCCTCGGAGCGCAGGCTGGCCAACGCCAACGGGCCGCATGGCGGTGTGACGCTGGAGCGCCAGCTCGCCGACGGACGCTGGCTGCAGGTCAACGAGCTCAGGACCAGAGACGGCGGCATCGTCTCGGTCGGCTCCGACATCACCCAGATCAAGCTGCATCAGGAAAAGCTGGTCGACAGCGAGCGCCGCCTGATGGCGACCATCCACGATCTTAGCCTCGCCCGCCGGGCCGAGGAGGAACGCGCCAAGGAGCTTGTCGAGCTCAATCGCAAATACATGAAGGAAACCGAGCGCGCCGAGGCCGCCAACCGGGCGAAGTCCGAATTCCTCGCCAATATGTCGCATGAACTGCGCACACCGCTCAACGCCATAATCGGCTTCTCCGAGCTGATGCAGCAAGGCCTGTTCGGACCGCTGGGTTCGGAGCGCTACGAGGAATATGCCAGCGACATCAACGGCAGCGGCAAATACCTGCTCGGCGTCATCAACGACATTCTCGACATGTCGAAGATCGAGGCCGGCCAGTTCTCGCTTGACCGCGAGGAAATCGACCTCTGCCCGCTGATCAGGGAAACGGTTCGCGTCATCTCGCTGCAGGCGGCGGAGAAGTCGATCACGGTAGAGACGCGCATCGCCGATGCGATGCGGCTCTACGCCGACCGCCGCGCGATCAAGCAGATCGCAATCAATCTGCTCTCCAACGCGGTGAAGTTCACCGGACAGGGCGGCAAGATCACGGTCAGGGCGCGCAGCGCCTCAGGCGCGCTGGTGCTCACCATCGAGGACAATGGCTGCGGTATCCCGAAGCAGGCGCTGAGCAAGCTCGGGCGGCCGTTCGAGCAGGTGCAAAACCAGTTCTCCAAGAACCACACCGGTTCCGGCCTGGGCCTCGCCATCTCGCGTTCGCTCGCCGAACTGCAGGGGGGCGCGCTGAAGATTCGCTCCACCGAAGGCGTCGGCACCATCGTTTCGGTGCGCATCCCGCTGAAGAAGGCGCCGCCCATGGTCAAGGTGGCGGCTTAGCTGGCGCGCTGAAATTCGAAACGCCGGCGTCAAGGAATGACGCGTGGATTACCCTCGCGAGATCGACGCTCCCGCGCGAAGCAGAAGGTCGAAATCCTTCCGAATCTTTCGCGACGTCTCCTTGAGATGTGCTTCGAGCACACCGAAATCCGGCAGGTCGGTGGCCGCCAGAAGCAGATCAGAAAGCCCAGGCGGAACATCGTCGCGCTGGAACTCGCCGGTAAGGCAGAGCCTGATCATCTGGGTCAGCGCGAGATAGAGCCTCCAGGCCTCGCAAAGCTCCTGCCGAACATCAGGCGCCGCGTAACCGGGGGCCAGCCGCGCCAGCACTTCCGCCGTCGCGGTTGCCCGCCTACCAGCCTCGACCGCGCCGGTGATGACCGCGACCTGGGCGATGAATTCAAGGTCGATCAGGCCGCCGGGGATCAGCTTGATGTCCCAGAGATCGCGCGGCGGCTTTTCCGTGTCGATCAGCGCCCGCATCTCGGAGGCATCCGCCTTCACCTTGGCGCCGTCGCGCGGCTGGGCAAGAACCGCCGCAACCTCGTCTTCGACCTCGGCGCAAAGCGCTGCGTCACCGCCGATGGCGCGTGCTCGTGCCAGCGCCATATGCTCCCAGGTCCAGGCATCCTGCCGCTGATATTTCTTATAGGCGTCGACATGGGTGGCGACGGGCCCCTTGTTGCCGGAGGGGCGCAAGCGAAGGTCGAGCTCATACAGGACGCCTTCGGCCGTCGGCGCCGAGACGGCGGCGATCAGCCGCTGCGTCATGCGGGTGTAGTAGTGTGAGGGCGCCAGCGGCTTCTCGCCATCGGAGTCTTCCGCATCCGCATCGTGGTCATAAAGCAGGATCAGATCGACATCCGAGCCGGCAGTGAGCTCGCGGCTGCCCAGCTTGCCCATGCCGAGGAGCGCGACCCTGCCCCCGGCAATCCTGCCATGGCGCAACGCGAACTCGGCGATGACTGCGTTGAGCGCCGCTTCGATCGTGAGGTCGGCCAGGTCGGAGAAGGCGCGACCGGCGCGCCCGGGATCGATGGAGCCCGCAAGCAGCCGCACGCCGATCAGGAATTTCTGCTCGGAGGCGAAGATACGCAGCCGGTCAAGCACATCCTCATAGGCGCGGTCGCCCTCGATGAAGGCCGCAAGCCGCGCCGAGAGGTAGGCGCGGTCGGGCAGTTCCGCGAGCAACGCCGGATCGAGCAGACCGTCGAACACATGCGGGCGGCGCGTGATGATGGCGGCGAGCCGCGGAGCGGCGCCCATGATCGTCGCCATCAGCTTGAGCAGTGCCGGATTGGACTGCAAAAGCGAGAAGAGCTGGATGCCAGCCGGCAGGCCGGCGAGGAACTCGTCGAAGCGGATCAGCGCCTCGTCGGCGCGGCGCGTCTGGCCGAAGGCTTTCAGCAGCGCCGGCGTCAGTTCCGTCAGCCGCTCGCGCGCCTCCGCCGACTGGGTGACGCGGTATCGGCCGAAATGCCAGCCGCGAATGACACGGCAGATGTCGCTCGGCCGCTGAAAGCCGAGGCGATGCAAGGTCTGCAGCGTGTCGGGATCGTCGACATCACCGGTGAAGACCAGATTGCCGACGCCGGCCGACAGTTCGGGTGCCGTCTCGAACAGCGCCGCATAATGGCGCTCGACCTGCTGCAGCGAGGCGCGGAAAGCTTCCGCGAATTCCGCCTCGCCGGTGAAGCCGAGCATCAGCGCGATACGCTCCAGTTCCTCGTCCTCTTCCGGCAGGACATGTGTCTGCTCGTCGGCCACCATCTGGACGGCATGCTCGACACGGCGCAGGAACCAGTATTGTCGGGTGAGCGCATCGCGCGCATCGGCGGTGATCCAGCCGCGTGCGGCGAGCGCGTCCAGCATCGGCACCGTTTCGCGGCCCCGCAGTTCCGGGAAGCGGCCGCCGGCAATCAGCTGCTGCGTCTGGACGAAGAACTCGATCTCGCGGATGCCGCCGCGGCCGAGCTTGACGTTATGGCCTTTCACCGCGATCTCGCCGTGGCCCTTGTGGGCATGGATCTGGCGCTTGATCGAATGGACGTCGGCGATCGCGGCGTAATCCATGTATTTCCGCCAGACATAGGGCTGCAATTCCTTGAGGAAGGCCGAGCCCGAGGCAAGGTCTCCGGCCACCGGCCGCGCCTTGATCATGGCGGCGCGCTCCCAGTTCTGGCCGCGGGCCTCATAATAACGAAGCGCCGCCTCGACCGGGATCGCCAGCGGGGTCGAGCCGGGATCGGGGCGCAACCTCAGATCGGTGCGGAAGACATAGCCATGCTCGGTGCGGTCCTGCAGGATGCGCACGAGACGGCGGGTGAGGCGCGAGAACAGCTCCGTCGCATCGAGCGGATCGACCACCGCCGGCGCCTCCGGATCGAAGAAGACGACGAGGTCTATGTCGGAGGAAAAATTCAGCTCATGCGCGCCGAGCTTGCCCATGCCGAGCACAATCCAGCTCGAGCCGCGAGCCGGGTCTTCCGGATGGGGCAGCTTGAGCTTGCCCTGCCCGTGCGCGTCGAGCAGCAGGAAATCGACGGCGGCGCGTGTGCAAGCATCCGCCAGGTCGCTCAGACGGCGCACCGTCAGCGCGGTTTCGGCCTCGCCGGACAGATCGGCCAGCGCGATCAGGAAATGCGCTTCGGCCTTGAACTGCCTGAGTTCCATCATCAGGCTCGATTCCGAAACATTGTCGGCCCGTGCAGCGC
>NZ_RZST01000263.1:0-8753 GCF_003997575.1 Mesorhizobium sp. M1A.F.Ca.IN.022.07.1.1 | reverse complement strand
ACCGCGACCTGGTTTCCATCCAGCCGCTCGGCGGCGTCGAGCGAAGTCGACAGCCCCTTGGCCATGTCGAGCGTCACATGATTGCCGCCGATGGCGATGGCGTCGCCATGCACGAACTTGCCTTCCGAGAACACCGAGATCGTGGTCGTGCCGCCGCCCATATCGATGCAGGCCGCGCCCATTTCGAGCTCGTCGTCGACCAAAGCCGCGAGACCGCTGGCATAGGGCGTCGCCACCATGCGCTCGACCGACAGATGCGAGCGGTTGATGCAAAGCTCGAGATTGCGCATCGGCGCAGCATCGCCGGTCAGCACATGCATATCGACGCCCAGCGTCTCCCCGACCATACCGCGGGGATCCCGCACGCCGCGCTCGGCATCGAGCGAGAAGCCGACGGGAAGCGAATGAACCACCTCTCGCTCGGCCCGCAGCGCCTGCTTGGCGCCGGCAGCGAGCACGCGCTTGATGTCGGCTTCCTCGACCTGATGGCCGCCGAGATTGATGGTTGCCGAAAAGGCCTCGCTCTTCAGCCGGCCGGCCGTCATGTTGACGATAAGGGAATCGACGGTGAGCCCCGCCATGCGCTCGGCGGCGTCGACGGCGAGACGGATGGCATGCTCGGCGCGGTCGAGATCGACCACGACGCCCGACTTAACTCCCTGCGACTTCTGATGGCCGATGCCGATCACCTGCATGCGATGCGAGCGTCCGCGCAACAGCTTGCCGTCCTCGCGCGGCTTCAGCTTCGCCACCACGCAGCAGACCTTGCTCGAGCCGACATCGAGCACCGTCAGCGTGCCCGACCGGCGCGAAGAGGCATCACCGCCGCCGCCAAGCCAGCTCATATCTTCGTCTCCGGCTTGCGTTTCGTCAGGGTCTTCGGCTTGTCGCTGAGCGCGGCTTCGCGCTGCGTCGCCGCTTCCGGCGAGAGCTCGACGACCAGGCGATCGGACAACCGCATGTCGACGGCAGCGATGTCGCGCGTTAACAGTCCGTCATCATGGTCAAGCTTGACGAGCTCGGCGATCGCCTGATCCTCGCCGTCTTCCGGCAGCTTCACGGTGATGCCGTTCTCCAGCTTGAGATCCCAGCGCCGCTCGCCGACACGAATATAGCCTTTGACCCGCGCCGCCAGCTCGGGATAGCGCTTGATCCTCTCCAGGAAATCCGGCGCCTTGGCCGGCGCGCCCGTGCCGATGATCAGCGGCAGCAAAGCCTGCTTGCCGCCCGAGAACGGCGCGATCACCTCGCCCGACCGCTCGATGACCGAAAGCGAATTGCCCTGCTGCCAGAGCGCGAAGGGCTCACGTTCCTCGACACGGACCTCGAGCGTGTGAGGATAGATCTTGCGCACCGCTGCAACCTCGACCCAAGGCAATGTCGCGATGCGCTCGCGCGCAGCCTCGGCATCAAAGCCGATCAGCGACGTCCAGCCATCGAGGCCGAGGCGGTCCAGTATATCGATCTCGGAAGTCTGGCGATTGCCGACGACCTTGATCTGGTCGACGGCAAAACCGGTTCGGGCCGTCACGCCCTGCACGATGCTGTCGGCGTAGCCGCCGAGATAGGCCCCGTAGGCTCCGGCGGAAGCCAACAAGGCAGCCGAGAGGATCGCAGCCGAGAAGCGCGGCGCCTCGTACTCGCCATCGCAGAGACGGGCAAGCAAACGCACCGGCCGCCGCAGCTGGCGCGGCAACACGAAATGGTCGAACGACAGCGGCACGCCGAACAGCGCAGGCCCAGTCCCGCGACCTTTGCCCTGGCCCCACCTCAACGCAGACACGAAGCGTCCTCCACCATCCAACTCAACAATTCGCCGAACGAATGCCCCGCTTGCGCGGCGATTTCAGGCACCAGAGACGTCGGCGTCATGCCCGGCTGGGTGTTGATCTCGAGCCAGACAACCTCGCCGTTTTCGGAGTGACGGTCGTCGTAACGGAAGTCCGACCGGGAAACGCCCCGGCAACCGATAGCAAGATGAGCCTTGAGGGCCAGTGTCTGTATTTTTTGGTAAATATTCGGTGAAATTTTTGCAGGGGTTTCGTGTTTTGATCCACCCGGGACGTACTTTGAATCGTAGTCGTAGAAGGAATGACCGGTCGGGATGATTTCACAGACCCCGAGCGCCACGTCACCCATCACCGCGCAGGTCAACTCGCGCCCGTGGATGTAGCGCTCGACCATGACGATCTCGCCATACTTCCATTCGGACGAGCCGATGACTTGCGGCGGATGCGACTGCCCCTCGTGCACGATGACGACGCCGAAGCTCGAGCCTTCATTGACCGGCTTCACCACGTAAGGCGGCTTCATCGGATGCTTGTTCTGGACGGAGAAGCGGTTGACCACCTTCGATTCCGCGACGGGAATGCCGGACGCCTTGGCGACCTTCTTGGCCTGCTCCTTGTTCATGGCCAGCGCCGAAGCGAGCACGCCCGAATGGGTGTAGGGAATTCCGAGATATTCGAGAATTCCCTGGATGGTGCCATCCTCGCCGAACGGGCCATGCAGCGCGTTGAAGGCGACATCGGGCTTGAGCTCGGCAAGCAGAGACCCGACATCGCGCGAAACATCGACGCGGGTGACCTGATAGCCTTCATTCTCGAGCGTATCCGCACATGCCTTCCCCGACGACAGAGACACGGGCCGCTCCGAGGAAAATCCCCCCAGGAGAACAGCCACATGCTTCTTCTTCATCCCGCCTTCCCCTTTCACGCCGGGCCTGCAACCAATATTTCCGCACGCAACATTTCCGCACATTGAGTCCGAGTCTTCCGGCAGGTTGCCCCCCAGACGGAAAACGCGGGTAACGCGTCAAACGACTCAAATCAGGAAACGCTTTAGAGCAGAGAATCAGAGAGTTGATTCCCTGGCAAGTACCTATGATTCCGAGAGATTCACTTTCCGCGAAAACGGGCGAGAAAAGTGTGTTGTTGAGTCTTTGCGGTAACGCTTGACGGCGTCGCCGACGACGCAAGTTCAAGCACTACTTGAACATCACAGCGAGCTAAAGAAGCTGGCCCAGGAACTCCTGCACCGCGTGACCCGGCCGGAAGTTGCCCAGCCGCTTGATCTCCCAATGCAGGCGGATGCCCGAATTTTCCAGCACCCGCGCGCGCACCGTCTCGCCGAGATATTCGAGATCGTAGCCGGTCGCCGTGCCGGTGTTGATCATGAAGTTGCAGTGCATCGGAGACATCTGCGCGCCGCCGATCATCAGCCCGCGACAGCCGGCCTTGTCGATCTCTTTCCACGCCGACGAGCCTTCCGGGTTCTTGAAGGTCGAACCGCCGGTCTTCTCGCGGATCGGTTGTACCGTCTCGCGATGGTTCTGCACGGCGTCCATCGCCGCCTTAATCGCAGCCTTGTCTTGCGGGATGCCCTCGAAGATGGCCGAGGTAAAGATCAATCCGCCAGGCGCCGACGAATGGCGGTAGGCATAGCCCATATCCGCATTGCTCAGCGTATGGACATTACCTGCGCGATCGAGCGCCCGCACCTCGACCACGCGCTCGCGCGTCTCGACGCCATTGGCGCCAGCATTCATCCTCAGCGCCCCGCCGACAGCGCCCGGAATGCCGTGATAGAAATGGAACCCGCCGATGCCGGCTTCATAAGCCACGGCGGCCAGGCGCTTGTCCGGCGTTGCCGCGCCAGCCTTGATGGTGGTCGATCCCGTGACTTCGGCCTCGCCAAAGCCCTTGGCGGAGAGCCTCACCACAAAACCGGGGATGCCGCCGTCGCGCACCAGAAGGTTTGAGCCGACGCCGACGACCGTGATCGGGATTTCCTCCGGCACCGCGCGCAGGAAGGCCGCGAGATCCTCCTCGTCGGCCGGCTGGAACAGCGCTTCCGCCAGCCCGCCGGCACGGAACCAGGTGATCTTGTCCATCTCGGCATTGGGCGTGACGCGGCCGCGCAGGCCGGCAAGCTTGTCGCCGAGCTTGTAGATCAGGTCTTGGCCGCGCATCATGAGGGGGCCCCACCGAGTTCCTTGGGCAGCGCATAGGCCCATTGCGTGATGTTGCCGGCGCCAAGGAAGATGACGAAGTCGCCCGGCTTGGCAAGTTCGCGGACGGCCGGCGCGACCGCCGTCGGGCCTTCGATATAGCGCGCGTCGCGATGGCCGCCGGCACGGATGCGCGACACCAGCGCGTCCGAGGTCACGCCCTCGATCGGTTCCTCGCCGGCCGCGTAAACGGGCGCCACCATGACCGTGTCGGCATCGTTGAAGCAGACGGAAAACTCATTGAACAGATCGTGCAGCCGGGTGAAGCGGTGCGGTTGCGCAATCGCGATGACGCGGCCCTTTGTGGCCCCGCGCGCGGCCTTGAGCACCGCCGCGATCTCCACCGGGTGGTGGCCGTAATCATCGAAGACCTCGACGCCGTTCCAGGAACCGGTGTGCGTGAAACGCCGCTTGACGCCGGCGAAGGATGACAGGCCTTTCTTGATGGCTTCGGCGGACAGACCGAGCTCGTGCGCGACCGCGATCGCCGCCGTCGCGTTGGAGACATTATGGCGGCCGGGCATGGGCAGTCGCAGACCTGTGATCGTCGTCGTGCCCCGTCCCTTGCGGTCGCGGATCACCACGTCGAACTCGGATGTAGCTCCGTCCATGCGATGATTGGCGAAGCGCACGTCGGCCTGGGCGTTCTCGCCATAGGTGATGACGCGCCGGTCCTCGATGCTGCCGACCAGCGCCTGCACCTCCGGATGGTCGGTGCACATCACGCCGAAACCGTAGAACGGTACGTTCTCGACGAACTGGCGGAAGGCCTCGCGTACCTTGTCGAAGCTGCCATAGTGGTCGAGATGCTCGGGATCGATGTTGGTGACGACGGCGATGTCGGCCGGCAGCTTCAGGAACGTGCCGTCGCTCTCGTCGGCCTCGACCACCATCCACTCGCCGTCACCCATGCGGGCATTGGTACCATACGCGTTGATGATACCGCCATTGATGACGGTCGGATCGAGCCCGCCGGCTTCGAGCAGCGTCGCGACCATGGAGGTGGTCGTCGTCTTGCCATGCGTGCCGCCGATGGCGACCGCCTGGCGGAAGCGCATCAGCTCGGCCAGCATCTCGGCGCGGCGCACGACCGGCAGCAGTTTCTCGCGCGCCGCCCTGAGCTCGGGGTTGGATTTCTTGATGGCGGTCGACACCACGACCACCTCGGCCTCGCCGATGTTCTCGGCCTTGTGGCCGACGAAGCATTCGATGCCCTTGTCGCGCAGCCGCTGCACATTGGCGCCGTCCGCCTGATCCGAGCCCTGCACCTTGTAGCCGAGATTGTGCAGCACCTCGGCAATGCCGCTCATGCCGATGCCGCCGATGCCGATGAAATGCACGAGGCCGATCGTCTGCGGCATCTTCATGCGCGCGTCCTCCTGTAGTCGGAAACCGTTTTGCCGGACGCAATAGCCTCTGTCAGATCGGCGAGCAACCGCGCCGCGTCGGGTTTTCCGGCCGAGTGGGCAGCCGCAGCCATTGCGGTCAGCCGGCCGGGATCCTCCATCAGCCCGCCGACCAGCGCGGCGATCCGCTCGGCCGAGAGCGTCGATTGCTGATGGACCTCGGCCCCACCGGCGGCGGCAAGTGCCGCGGCATTCGCCGCCTGGTCGTGATCGAGCGCATGCGGGTAAGGCACCAGCAGCGCCGGGCGTCCGATGACCGCGATCTCCGATACGGTCGAGGCACCGGACCGCGACATCACCAGATGTGCGGCCGCCATGCGCGCCGCCATATCGGTGAAGAAGGGCGAGACCTGCGCGTCGACGCCGAGATCGGCATAGGCGGTCTTCACTCGCGCCACGTCTTCCGCGCGCGCCTGCTGGGTGATCGCCAGCCGCTTGCGCTGCGCTTCGGGCAAAAGCGCTATCGCCGCCGGCACAGCATCGGAAAAGAACTGCGCACCCTGGCTGCCGCCGAAGACCAGGAAGCGGAACGGCTCGCTGGCATCCGACGCGACATAAGGCGATTTCGCCGCTTCAAGTATCTGCGGCCTCACAGGATTGCCCGTGGTCACCGTCTTGGCGCCGGCCGCGCTTTCCCCCTCCGGCAGGAAACCGCCGGCAATCGCATCGACCCGGCTCGACAGCGCCTTGTTGGCACGGCCCATGACGGCGTTCTGCTCATGGATCAGCGTCGGCACCTTGCGCCGTGCCGCCGCATAGAGCGGCGGCAATGTCGGATAGCCGCCGAAGCCGACGACGACGTCGGGCTTGATCCTGGCGATGACACGCCCCGCTTGCCGCACGCCTTGCCAGATCGCCCAGAAGGCGGCGAGCACGGCGAAGGGATTCTTCGAGCCCAAAGTCGCCGAGCGGATGGAGTGGATCGCGGCGGCGGGAAAGTGGCCGGAGTAGCGCTCCGCGCGGCGGTCGGTGGCAAGATGCACCTCCCAGCCCCGCTCGATCAGCTCATGCGCAAGCGCCTCGGCTGGGAACAGATGTCCGCCCGTTCCGCCGGCCGCCAGCAGGATGACACCCCTCGACATCCCGCCTCATTCCGCCGGCATGGCGCGCTGCGAGAAGGCGTAGCCAATCTGCTTGCGCTTTTCGGGATGCCTGCGCGTCAGCGCCAGCACCATGCCCATCGAGACGGCAATCGCGATCTGCGAGGAGCCGCCGTAGGAAATGAAGGGCAGCGTCATGCCCTTGGCCGGCATCAACTGTAGGTTCACGCACATGTTGATGGCCGACTGCAAGCCGAAAATGGTGACGAGCCCGCCGACGGCGTAACGGGTGAAGTCGTCATGCTCCTTGAGCGCGATGCTCAATCCGCGCAGCACGATGAAAGCGAAAATCGACATGATGAAGAAGCACATGATCAGCCCGAACTCCTCGCCCGCGACCGAAAACACGAAGTCGGCGTGGCTGTCGGGGATGACCCGCTTCACCGTGCCCTCGCCTGGGCCGACGCCGAACCAGCCGCCATTGATCAGCGCCTCGCGGCCCATGTCGACCTGGAAAGTGTCGCCTTCGCCGGTGAGGAACTTGTCAATGCGGGCGGCCACATGCGGAAACACTGTATAGGCCGCGAACACGCCGCCGACGCCGGCAGCCCCCAGCGCGACGATCCAGAACCACGGCAGGCCGGCCATGAAGAACATCACGCCCCAGGTGCCCAGCACCAGCATGGTCTGGCCGAGATCCGGCTGCGCGATCAGCAGCGAGATCACCAAGGCCAGCAGCAGCATGGCGAACAGATTGCCGGGAATGTCTGGCTGGCGCTTGTGCTCGGCAAACAGCCAGGCGCAAATGATGACAAAGGCCGGCTTCAGGAACTCGGACGGCTGGATCGAGAGCCCGGCCAGCGATACCCAGCGCCGCGCGCCCTTCACCTCGACGCCGATATAGAGAACCGCCACCATCAGCACCAGCATGATGCAGATCATCGCCAGCGACATGCGCCTTATTTGTCGCGCTTCCAGGAAGGAAACCGCGAGCATCACGACGAGCGCCGGGATGGTGAAGATGATCTGTCTTGTGGCGAAGTGGAAGCTGTCGAGACCGATGCGCTCGGCGACCGCCGGGCTTGCGGCGAAGGACAAGACGATGCCGAGCCCCATCAGCGACAGAAATGCCGCCAGGAACCAGCGATCGATCGTCCACCACCAGGTTGCGACCGGACTTTTGTCGAGACGGCTTTGCATCAACGTGGCCCTCCGATGGGTTTCACCCCATCAATAGCAGTCGCAGCTTGCCTGAAGGCTTCGCCGCGAACCTCGAAATTCTTGAACTGGTCGAAACTGGCGCAGGCCGGCGAAAGCAGGACGACGGCCTCGCCGCCGGTGTCGCCCGCGGCGTCATGGGCGGCGTGCTCGACCGCGGCCGCCAACGTTCCGGAAATTTCGTAAGGCACCGCCTCGCCGAGCGTGGCGGCGAAAGCGGGAGCGGCCTCGCCGATCAGATAGGCCTTGGCGATGCGTGGGAAGAAACCGCGCAGCGGCTCTATCCCGCCTTCCTTGGGCAGGCCGCCTGCGATCCAATAGATGCGGTTGAAGCTCGACAGCGCGGGAGCCGCCGCATCGGCATTGGTCGCCTTGGAATCGTTGACGAACAGCACATGATCCTTGCGGCCCACCTGCTCCATGCGGTGCGCCAGCCCCGGGAAGCTTTCCAGCCCCGCCTGGATCTCGCCGAGTTCCAGCCCGACCCTGAGGCAGGCGGCCACGGCGGCGAGCGCGTTCTGCGCATTATGCTGGCCGCGCAGCGAGCCGATGCCTTCCAGGAATGCGATGCGGCTGTAGCGACCGTGCACGGCTTCCATCAGATTCGTGCCGTCAGCGAAATAGCCGTCGGTCAGCGGCAGGCGCTTGGAAATGCGGATCACTTGCCGGCCTGCCCGCTCCAGCCGGTCGGCGATCTGGGCGCACCAGGAATCGTCGACGCCGATGATCGCGGTGTCGCTGCCGGCGACCAGCCTTTCCTTGATCGAGGCGTAATGGGCCATGGTGCCGTGGCGGTCGAGATGGTCGGGCGTCAGATTGAGCAGGATGCCGGCGGTCGGATTGATCGAGGGCGCGAGATCGATCTGGTAGGAAGAGCACTCCACCACATAGTGCCGTTCGGCCTCGGGCGGATCGAGCGTCATGATCGCGCGGCCGATATTGCCGCCCATCTGGGTGTCGCGTCCGGCCGACTTCAGGATGTGCGCCGTCATCGCTGTGGTCGTCGATTTGCCGTTGGTGCCGGTGATCGCGACGAAGGGTGCGGCCGGCGCGCGCTGGATGCGCTCGCGGCAGAACAGC
>NZ_RZST01000262.1:0-8766 GCF_003997575.1 Mesorhizobium sp. M1A.F.Ca.IN.022.07.1.1 | reverse complement strand
GGGGTGATCCAGGGAACGCCGACGTCTCACTTCGCTGGAGCACCCCTCATCCGTCGCCTTCGGCGACACCTTCTCCCACAAGGGGGGAAGGGGGGGCCTGGCGGCGCTGCGCCGCACCGGTGGAAAGACAACAAGGACTATTTGATGGACATTGTTGACGAAGCAAAACCGAAGGACGATGCCGACGTGCGTGTCGGCCGGCGCGTGCGGGCGCTGAGGCTCGAGCGCAAGCTGTCGCTGGCCGAGCTCGCCGCCAAGGCCGGCATATCGATCGGCGCGCTCAGCCAGATCGAGCGCGGCATGTCCTCCCTGCGCGTCAAGGTGATCTGGCCGCTGGCCGCCGCCCTCGACATCGAGCCCTCGGCCCTGATCGCCGACGGCGATGAAGCGGTCAACGACCTCTATTGCGTGCGCGCCGACAAGCGGCGCGCAATCCCGGTCAAGTCCGAGGGCATCGCCAAGGCGCTGCTCTCGCCGCCCGCCGCCACACTCACCGGAATGCTGGTGACGGTCGAGGCCGGCGGCGGCACCGCCGAAGCTTATGCCCATGCCGGCCACGAATTCGGCTTCGTGATGACGGGCGAGGTCGAGCTGGTGGTTGACGCCACGGCCTATGTGCTGAAGGCCGGCGACAGCTTTGGCTTCAAGAGCACGCTGCTGCATGCCTTCCGCAATCCGGGCGCCGAGCGCTGCCAGATCCTGTGGGTCAACACGACAAAACCCTCCGAGGTGCGCGATGGCGCCTGACGCGCTCGTTCGTCTAGAGAACGTCTCGAAGGTCTTCCCGGGCGGCGTGGTCGGGCTCGATGCGGTCGATCTCGACATTGCGGCGGGCGAGTTCCTGACCCTGCTCGGCCCCTCAGGCTGCGGCAAGACGACGAGCCTGCGCGTCATCGCCGGCTTCGAGAGCCCGACCAGCGGCAACGTGCTGCTCGAAGGCGGTGACATCACCGGTCTGAGGCCCTTCGACCGTCCGGTCAACACCGTCTTTCAGGACTATGCGCTGTTCCCGCATATGGACGTCGCGGCGAATGTCGGCTTCGGCCTCTCGCTGCGCAAACTGTCCGGCACCGAGCAGGCCAAGCGCGTCGGTCAGGCGCTTGACATGGTCGGCCTAGCCGACAAGCTGCGCGCCCGCATCTCCGAACTGTCGGGCGGTCAGCGCCAGCGCGTCGCGCTTGCCCGCGCCATCGTCTGCGAGCCGCGTGTGCTCTTGCTCGACGAGCCGCTGTCGGCGCTCGACGCGCATCTGCGTGAGCAGATGCAGGTCGAGCTCAAGCGACTGCAGTCCCGGCTCGGCACCACCTTCGTCATGGTCACGCACGACCAGACCGAGGCGCTGTCGATTTCCGACCGCATCGTCGTCATGAACAAAGGCCGCATCGAGCAGATCGCGCCGCCCGCGACGCTTTACGACCGTCCGGCGACGCGGTTCGTCGCCTCCTTCATCGGCACCATGAATCTTCTGCAGTCACGCTTTGTCGGGCGCGACGGCGAGCGGCTGCGCTTTACCGCCGGCGAGCTGCCGCTGGTGGCCATACCGGAGACCGGCGAGATACCGGCTGTTGGCGACGCACGCACCATCGGCGTTCGTCCGGAGGATCTTGTGGCGGCCAGCGAGGCCGCCGAAGGCACCGCGCCGGCGCGGGTGAGTGGCATCGTCTTCCACGGTCGCACGTTGCGCCTTCACGCCGAACTGGGGCAGGGGACTGCAATTGTCATCGATGCTCCACGCCGCGCCGACGGTTTTCGATTCAGCATCGGCGACGTAGCGCACGTCAGCCTGCGGCGTGGCGCCAACTGCCCTGTGCTCTCGAACTGATCGCCGGCCTCACGAAGCCTTGGCGAAAAAGCCCTGATAATCGGACTTGGCCTGCAGCAGGCGCAGGATGTTCTCGCGCGAGCCGCGCACATGCGCGCGAGCGCGCTCGCCGGCCAAAGCGACATCACCGGCGCAGATCGCGTCGACGATGCCCGTATGCTCCTCGCGGGTGAGCTTCCACTCGTCCAGCCACAGAAGCTCGGTCCACACATATTGCTGGCATTTGTCGAGGATGCCGCAAAGCATGCCGTGCAGCATCTCGTTGCCGCTGATCTCGGCGATCACCCGGTGCAGATCGATGCCGACCTGCAGCTCCTCAAATTTCTCTCGTGTGCTGCGGTCGGGGATTGCCGCCAGCCGTTCGCATTCGGCGAGCATGTCGCGCAGCCGCGCCTTGTCGGCGGCGGTCGCGTTCGCCGCCGCCAGCTCGGTCGCGCGCCCGTCGAGCAGCTCGCGAATGTCGAAGGCCTCGCGGAACATGGTCAGGTTGAACTCGGCAACGATATAGCCCTGGCGCGGACGTCCGATCACCAGGCCGTCGCGCTCGAGACGGTTGAAGGCTTCGCGCACCGGCGTGCGGCTCACCTTCAGGCGCTCGGCGATCTCGTTCTCGGTCACGCGGCCGCCTGGCGGGATCTGGCCGGTGATGATCAACGCCTTCAGCTTCTCGAACACCGAATCGCGCAGCGTGTTCTTTCTCTCCTTGCTCAAGCGTCCCGCCTCCAACGGTCAGTCACGGATTCGCAGTCTAGTGCCTTTTGGCTCCTGCTTGAAACAGGGCCGTGTCAAACGCTCCCGACCCGAAGCCTCAACTCATCGCCGCCCAAAATACGCTCGGCACATGTTGACATCGGCTTCCGGAGAATTACACTCAAAATTGTATACAAATTCGCATACCAAATCAACGATAATGGGAACACCGGTTGGAGAAGCGAAAATGACGAAGAGACTTTGCATTCACGGTCTGGCCGTAGCCGGCCTGCTGGCCTCGGCCGCCGTTCCGGCCTCGGCCGCCGACACCATCACCGTCGCCTCATGGGGCGGCACCTATCAGGAGGCACAGACCAAGGCCTTCTTCGATCCGACGGCCAAGGAGCTCGGCATCACCATCAAGCAGGACACCACCAACGGCCTCGACGACGTGCGCCTGCAGGTCACCGGCAATGCGGTGAAATGGGACATCACCGAGCTTGGCGCCGACGAATGCGCGCGCGGTTCCAAGGAGGGCCTGTTCGAAAAGCTCGACTACAACGTCATCGACAAGAGCGGCATCAACCCGAAGCTCGTCCATGACGACTGGGTTGGCATCTCTTACACGTCCGTCGTGCTGATCTACCGAACCGATGTTTTCGGCGACAAGGGACCGAAGACCTGGGCCGATTTCTGGGACGTGGAAAAATTCCCGGGCCGGCGGGCGCTCTCCGGCAGCCAGGCGACGGAGACACTGAGCGTCGCGGCGCTCGCCAAAGGCACTCCGATCGACAAGGTCTATCCGGTCGACATCGACGGCGCGCTGCAATCCGTCGACAAGGTCAAGGGTCACATCGACGCTTGGTGGACCTCGGGCGCGCAGGCCATGCAACTCGTCAAGGACGGTGAGGTCGATATGGCGAGCATCTGGAACGGCCGCGCCGGCACCCTGAGGAAGGAAGGCGCACCTGTCAGCTTCTCCTTCGACCAGGGTGTGCTTACCGCCGACTGCATGGTCATCCCGAAGGGCTCGAAGAACAAGGACCTCGCGATGAAAGCGCTGGCCAAGTTCGTCAGCCCCGACCTCCAGGCCAATCTGCCGCTCTATGTCGACAACGGCCCGGCCAACGAGAAGGCCTTCGAGACCGGCAAGATCCCGCAGGAGCGCATCAAGGACATCAACTCCGCGCCCGACAACGTCAAGAAGCAGGTGCTTCAGGATCCCGAGTTCTGGCGCGACAACCTCGTCGAGGCGACGGAGAAGTTCAACAACCTGATCCAGCAATAACGACTGCGCGGCGGAGCGGCGCGACGAGGCGCTGCTCCGCCGCGCTATCAATGATCCGGAGTTGAAGGAGATGCTCTTGTCTCTTGCGCCGACAGCGCTTCCCATCGGCATCCACGGTATCGAGAAGCGCTTCGGCGCGCTCTCCATCCTGAGCGATCTCAGCCTCGATGTCGCGGCCGGTGAATTCCTGACGCTGCTCGGTCCGTCGGGGTCGGGAAAGACCACGCTGCTGATGATCCTGGCCGGCTTTGTGCGGGCCAATGCCGGCTCGATCACGGTCGGCGGCGAGGAGATCATCACCATGCCGCCACACAAGCGCAACATCGGCATGGTGTTCCAGAACTATGCGCTGTTCCCGCATATGAACGTCTTCCACAACATCGCCTTTCCGCTGAAGCAGCGGCGCGTATCGGCGGCGGAAACGGCCGAGCGTGTCGAGCGGGCGCTGGACCTGGTGCAGCTGAAAGGTCTCGGCGAGCGCCGCGTCGACCAGCTTTCGGGCGGCCAGCGCCAGCGCGTGGCTTTGGCCCGCGCCATCGTCTTCGAGCCGCGCATCGTGCTGATGGACGAGCCGCTGTCGGCGCTCGACAAAGGCTTACGCGAGCACATGCAGATCGAATTGCGCAACCTGCATCGGCGGCTCGGCATGACGACGGTCTACGTCACGCATGACCAGCGCGAGGCGATCACCATGTCCGATCGCATCGCGGTCATGAATGCCGGACGCATCGAGCAGATCGACCAGCCCGAGGTGCTCTACGCCCGGCCTAAGACGAAGTTCGTCGCCGGCTTCATCGGCGAATCCAATTTCATCCCGGTCGAATGCCGCAACGGCAGCGTCTGGTATGAGGATCGGAAGCTGCGCATGAATGACCCGGCGCCGTCCGCCGGTCGGCGCTTGATGGTGGTGCGGCCGGAGAAATTGCGGCTGCTCGCCGACGCGGATCAGGCACGTCCCGTCAACGCGCTGCCGGCAACGGTCGGCGATGTCATCTATCAGGGCGACAGCTTCATCTGCTATGCGACGCTTCGCGACGGCCGCCAGGTGACGCTGCGCGACTATTGTCGCAGCGACGTGCTGGCGAAGCTGCCGGCGCCGGGCGAGCCGATCGCGCTCGGCATCGATGCCCAGGACGTCGTGCTGGTGTCGGATCAATGAGCGTCGGGTCCGCCAGTCTTGGTCACGCCGTCGGGCAGGACGGGGAACTCAACGCCTGGGCATTGCGCTCGGATGCCAGGCGCCAGGCGCTGGGGCTTCTGGCGCTGCTGTCGCCCGGGCTGTTCCTGGTATTCGCCGTCATCATCGTACCGATCGGCTGGCTGTTCTGGTTGTCGTTGTTCGACGAGAGCGGCCAGCTCAGCCTCGCCAATTACGCGCGCTTCTTCGAGCAGGCGTCCTACATCAAGACCTTCGCGACCACCTTCAAGGTTGCCTTTGTTGTCACCGGCGCCTGCGTGCTGTTCGGCTACCCGCTGGCCTATATGCTGTCGCAACTGCCGCGCCGCGCCGCCTCGATCTGCCTGATCTTCGTCATCCTGCCGTTCTGGACCTCGGTGCTGGTGCGCACCTATGCCTGGCTGGTCATCCTGCAGCGCAAGGGGCTGATCAACAATTGGCTGATCGATCTCGGCGTGATCGCCCAGCCGCTGCCGCTCGCCAACAATTTTGCCGGCGTCGTCATCGGCATGACCCACATCATGCTGCCCTTCCTGGTGCTACCGCTCTATGCTTCGATGAAGACCATCGATGTCGACTGCCTGCGCGCCGGCATGAATCTCGGCGCCAGCCCCGCCGCCACCTTCCGGCAGATCTTTTTCCCGCTGTCGCTGCCGGGCCTCGCCTCCGGCGTGGTCATCGTCTTCGTGCTTTGCCTCGGCTTTTTCGTCACGCCGGCGCTGATGGGCGGCGGCAAGGTCATCATGTGGGCGATGCGCATGGAGCAGGCGACCAGCCTCTACTCGAACTGGGGCGCGGGAGCTGCGCTCGGCGTCGTGCTGCTTGCCGTCACGCTGGCGCTGCTCGGCTTCTTCCAGTGGCTGCTCGGCGCGCGCGCCACCGGCGTTTGGAGCCAGCGATGAGCGCCGAAAGCAGCCTGCCTATAACGCATTGGCAACGCCTCTGGCTCTATCTGCTGGGCGGCCTCGTCATGCTGTTTTTGATCGCGCCCTCGGTGATTATTGTCATCATGTCCTTCTCCGGCTCGACGCTGCTGCAGTTCCCGCCCGAGCAATGGTCGCTGCGCTGGTATGAGAGCTATTTCGGTTCCGTCGAATGGCGCGACGCCACCATCGTCTCGGTGAAGGTGGCGGTGATGACCGCGATCGTGGCGACGCCGCTCGGCACCGCAGCTGCCTATGCCATCAACGCCGGCACGCTCAGGCTGACCGGCGCCATCAATGCGCTGCTCACGGCGTCGCTGATCATTCCGGTCATCCTGATCGGCATCGGCACTTTCTTTCTCTATGCCCGCATTGGCCTCAACAACACGCTGACCGGCCTCGTCATCGCCCACACCGTCCAGGCGTTGCCGCTGGTCGTGCTCACCGTCCTGTCGAGGCTGCGCTCTTACGACATGAACCAGGAGATGGTGGCGCGCAGCCTTGGCGCCGGCCGCTTCGCGGCCTTTTTCCAGGTGACCATGCCGCAGTTGCGCTTCTCGATCGTCTCGGGCGCGCTCTTTGCCTTCATCACCTCCTTCGACGAGGTGGTGGTGTCGCTCTTCATCTCGGGCGGTGAGACCACGACGCTGACGCGCCGCATGTTCAATGCATTGCGCGACCAGATCGATCCGACGATTGCCGCCATTTCGACTTGCCTGATCGTGCTATCGATCGTCTTGTTGTCCGCCGCCCAGCTTTTCGGCCGCGGACGTTGAGAATACAGGGATACCTCGAACAGAATGCGTGATTTCCAGTTTCCAGGCCGCTCGCCGGTCCGCGCCACCGAAGCCATGGCCGCGACCTCGCATCCGCTCGCCACACTTGCCGCCATCGACATGTTGCGGTCCGGCGGCAACGCCATGGATGCGGCCGTCTGCGCCGCGGCCGTGCAGGCGGTTGTCGAGCCGCAATCGACCGGTATCGGCGGCGACTGCTTCGTGCTCTACTGCCCGAAGGGAGAAGGCAATGTGATCGCCTTCAACGGCTCCGGCCGCGCGCCCCAGGCCGCTACGGTCGACTGGTATCTGGAGAGAGGTTTCAGCGAGCTGCCGAAGCAGGGCGCGCACGCGGTCACCATTCCCGGCGCTGTCGACGCCTGGTGTCGGCTGTTGGAAGACCATGGCCGAAAGGGCATAGCCGAAGCGCTCGCTCCCGCCATCCATTACGCCGAACAAGGCTACGTCGTACACGACCGCGTCGCCTCCGACTGGGAGGATCCGGAAACCGACCTGTCGGCCGACGAAGTGGCGGCGCGCATTTTCCTCCCGGGCGGCAAGCCGCCAAAGCCCGGTGATGTGCATCGCCAGCCGGAACTGGCGGAAACGCTGCGCATCATCGCTAAGCGCGGCCGCGCCGGTTTCTACGAAGGCGCTGTTGCGGAAGACATCGTCGGTCGGCTTCGCCAACTCGGCGGCCTTCATACGCTGGACGATTTCGCCGCGACGAAAGGCGACTACAAGACGCCGGTCAGCACCTCCTATCGCGGTCATGACATCCACCAGATGCCGCCGAACAATCAGGGCCTGACCGCGCTATTGATGCTGAACGTGCTCTCAGGCTTCGATCTCGGCGCGCTTGAACCGAATGGCGCAGAGCGCCTGCATCTGGAGATCGAGGCCGGCCGGCTGGCATATCGAGACCGCGACAATCTGCTCGCGGATCAGGATCACGTTGCGGTGCCGGTGAAGGAACTCCTCTCCATCGCCTATGCCGACCGGCTGCGCGCCGAGATCGACCGGGAACGCGCCATGACGCATTTGCCGCGCGTCGATTTGCCGGGCAGCGACACGGTCTACATCACCGTCGTCGACCGCGACCGGAACGCGGTGAGCTTCATCAACTCGACCTATTATTCCTTCGGCAGCGGCGTCGTCGGTCCGAAGACCGGCGTCGTGCTGCAGAACCGCGGCACTTCGTTCCGGCTCGATCCGAAGCATCCGAACGCAATAGCGCCGGGCAAGCGGCCGATGCACACGATCATGCCGGGCATGATGGTGAGGGACGGCCGTGCCGTGATGCCCTTCGGCGTCATGGGCGGCGGCTATCAGCCCTTCGGCCATGTCCATCTTTTGACCAACATGATCGACTTCGGCATGGATCCGCAGCAGGCCTTGGATGCGCCGCGCGTCTTTTACAATCACGACGTCGTGGAAGCCGAGCGAAGCGTGCGTCCCGATACGGTCGAAGGCCTGCGCCGCCGCGGCCATCGTGTTGTCGAGCCAGACCATCCGCTCGGCGGCGGGCAGGCGGTGCTCATCGATTGGGAAAAAGGCACGCTGACCGGCGCCTCCGATCCGCGCAAGGACGGCTTGGCGCTCGGATACTGAGCAGCCCTCTGCTGGACATCGGCCGATCGTTCGAAACATAGTCTGGAACCATGACAACAAGCGAAAACCCCTTTGATCTTGCTCATCGCCTCGCGCCCGGCGCCGAAGATGCGCCAGCCATCGCCGCGCCCGACCGAACAGTCCTCTCGCATGGGGGGCTGCGGCGTCTGATCCAAGAGACCGTGACTCGGCTCAACACGCTCGGCATCGGCCGTGGCGACCGCGTTGCCATCGTGCTGCCGAACGGCCCGGAGATGGCAACGGCCTTCATCGCGGTCGCCGCCGCCGCGTCCACCGCGCCGCTCAATCCGGCCTACCGGACCGACGAGCTCGATTTCTATCTGAGGGACATCGGCGTCAAGGCGATCCTTGTCGGCAAGGACGAGCAAGGACCGTCGGTCGAAGTTGCCGAACGCCTCGCCATTCCTGTGCTGCGGCTGGTGGTGCCTGAAGGCGCGCCGGCCGGCCTCTTCACCATC
>NZ_RZST01000261.1:0-8784 GCF_003997575.1 Mesorhizobium sp. M1A.F.Ca.IN.022.07.1.1 | reverse complement strand
CGGAAATCCTGACCAAGGTCGAGAAGCGGAGCGACTTCCAATATATCAAGGAGGTCGGCTGGAGCAGCGACGGCTATACCGTTACCTATTACACAACCGACAAGGCCAAGGTCGAAATCACCTACGATCCGGTCACCGGCGAACCGAAGTAACGCCTGATACGGCCGCCCGCAGCTGGGCCGGCGCCTCCCTATCCGAGACTTGCGTCGATGCACGTTTGATGGCTGACTGCGCGCCATGATTGCGGGCACGGGGGTGCATGGGAATGGTTGGCTACGTTCTAAAGCGCATCCTGATGGTGCTCGCCGGCTATCTGATCGCGGTGCTCGTCGGATTGGTCGCGTTGGTCGCGATCTATGCAGCGCTGAGCTCGCTGCCCAACGCCCCAAGCTATTTCGAGCTGATGCAGTTCACGCCCGTCGCCGTGCTGGTCGTGCCGCCGCTTGGCATGTTCGTCTATTTCCTGACGATCGTGGCGACCGGCATGCAGACTCTCATCTTTGCGCTTATCGCCGAGGTCTTCTCGTTGCGGAGCTTCTGGCTGCATATGCTGTTCGGCGGCGTGGTTGCGGCCGCCGGTTTCATGCTGCTCTCGCCGGACGCGCCGCACGATCCGGAACGCTGGGCCGACCTTGGCACCATCCTCGCGGCCGGGCTGGTGGCCGGTTTCGTTTATTGGCTCATTGCCGGACGTGACGCCGGTTTCAGGCGCCCGCTCATCGAGCGCTTAGGTTGACGGTGCGCGCACCGCTTCGGTCGCATCCAGCGCCTGCATCAACTTCGAATCGCGATCGTAGACGTCGTCGAAATATTCGACCTTGCCGGACATGTCCGGCCAAGCGGTGAAATAGGCGACATAGACCGGGATGACGCGCGTGACATTCTCGGTCGAATGACCGTGCTTCAGCTTCTCGGCGATGTCGTCGACCGACGTGCCGAGCACAGCGGCCGCCATGCCGCGCGGATCCTGCAGGCGGATGCAGCCATGGCTCAGCGCGCGCATGTCGCGCCCGAAGAACGACTTCTGCGGCGTGTCGTGCATGTAGATGGCGTGCTTGTTGGGGAAGAGGATCTTCAACTCGCCAAGCGCATTGGCCTCGCTCGGCTGCTGGCGCACGCTGAACGGGATTTTGGCACCGTAGGCGCCCCAGTCCACCGCCGCAGAGGGAACTCGCCTGCCGCTGGAATCCGTCACCTCATAGCCGGCGCGGTCCAGATAGCCCGGATCGCTGCGGAGCCTCGGCAGCATCTCGTTGACGATGATCGACTGCGGCACGCCCCAATAGGGGTGGAAGTCGACCTGCTTGATCTGGTTGTAGAAAAATGCGGTCTGGTTGGTGACCTTGCCGATGACCACGCGGGTCTTCAGCTTCTCCTCGCCATTGTCGATGTAGCTTGCGGTGAAGGCCGGCTGGTTGATGAAGACGCGCGGGCTGCCAAGATCGGAGGGGAGCCAGCGCAGCTCTTCAAGCGCCGCCATGACCTTCTCGACCTTGTCCGCCTTGGACGTTCCGGCGAGCGAGGCGACGGTGCGCGGGCCGATGACGCCGTCGCCCTTCATGCCGGCCCGCTTCTGCACCGCCTTGATCACCGGCACCAGGTCAGGATCGTAAAGCTCGCTCTTGCCGAGCCGGGCGAGGGTCTCGCCAAAGTCACCGCCCATCTCGTCATCGAGGTTGCGCGCGATCAAAGTCAAAAGCTTGGGCAGTTCCGGGCTGCTTTCACCGGGCTTCAGGAGCAGCTTCGGATCGACGACGATCTCGTTCTCCTCGCTTGCCTGGAGCGACTCCAGCTCGACGCGCAGCGCCTGATATTCAGGGTTCTGCGGGTGCCGCGATTCGAGATAGGTGCGCACCTCTTGCGTGTGCGCCAGCGTCTTCAGCACGCCTTCGAGATCGAGCGGCTTGCCCGGAAAATCGTAATAGCCGGTCATGCGGTTCGGATCGACTCGGCCGCTCTGGGCGTCATGGGCGTAGCGCAGCACGCGCGCCGATAGCGCCATCTCGAAGCGAACCAGTTCCTTGGTCCGCGCTTCGGGCAAGGCGGCATTCGTGGCCGCCGCAGGAACATCGACGGAATAATCGGCAGGCGTCAGGCCATAGCTCGCCGCTCCGCCAAGCACCCGCACGGCATCCTGCGCCCTGCTGTTGGGTGCATCCCCTGTCACCCAGATGAAATCCGGATTGGCCGAATAGTAGGCGATGAGCGCCTTGGCGATATCGGGCTCGGCAAAGAGTTCATAATCGCTCAGGCCCGCCAGCGCGTCGCGGAACGCGCTTCCGGTTACGGAGGGCACAAAGGCAGCATCTTGCGCGGTCGCGGGCGGCGGAGCGGGCAGCAGCGACTTGAAGTCGACGCGCACAAGCTTGTCGGCCCTGTAGGTATTGTAGGTCGGGGTGCTGATCCTGACGCTACCGCCTGTGCCAGGCTGCACCTTGCGCGGCTTCGGCGGCGGCGGAAATTCTCCTTGGGAATTGTGCCGGATGCCGCCGCCGAACAGCATGTCGAACAGCCCCTGCGCGCTCGCCGGCTGCTGGCCGAAGGCAAGCGCCGTCGCGATCGCGATCGGCATGACGGCCATTTTGTTCCCGAGGATTTTCATGCTTCACCCGCACCGGTTGAAACCGGTTTCCCGTTCCGCGCCGCTAGACGGTCCCGCCCTCCGCATGGCGGATGTAATGCGCGACTGTACCGATTCATACTGATTCCGTTAAGCTTCCATAAATTTTCGCGACCGTGTTGCAGAACAGTTTCACATCCGTGTGAGACACAATGCGGCAGGGCGGCTCCCGGTTTCAGACGCCTCGTTAACAATCAGGCGTTGGCGCTGTGCGGCCTTGGCGATCATGGCCGACCTTCCCTCCTGACAAACATCGGCCCGTGACAAACAGCAGTCTTTGTGATCGAAATTCCGGCGGGCGCGAGCCATGGCCTGGAGGATGCGCAGTGAAGAAGGGATATCGCGAACTTCTCGACGAAGCGAATGCCGAGATCGAGGTGGTTTCGCCTGAGGAAGCTGCCGGGCTGCTGGAGGATGACGGCACCATCTTCGTCGACCTACGTGACCCCCGCGAGGTCGAGCGCGACGGCAAGATTCCCGGCGCCAAGCATGTGACGCGCGGTATGCTCGAATTCTGGATCGACCCCGAAAGCCCTTACCACAAGCCGTTCTTCGCCTCCGGCAAGACCTTCGTCTTCTTCTGCGCCGGCGGCTGGCGGTCGGCGCTGGCGACCAAGACGGCGCAGGACATGGGTCTCGCCCCGGTCAAACACATCCTTGGCGGCTACACAGCCTGGAAGGCTGCCGGCCTGCCGGTCGAGCCAGGGCAGAAGAAGAAGGCCGACTGAGCCATTCGCAACTACGGACGGAAGACGCCAGCAGGCGTCTCCCGCAGTCATTTTCAATGCAGCGCCGGTTGCCGTTCCTCGGCGACGAAGCCCACGGCGCGCGCGACGACATCCTTGTCGGCAAGGATGCGGCGGTGGCCAAGCCCTTCGGCCCAATGCAAGCTCACATGATCGCCGGCTCCCGCATATCGTTTTGCGTGATCGGCATGGACTTCGCGGTCGTCCGGCGCATGGATGATCAGCGTCGGCACCGGAGCCTCAGCGAGCTGGCGGTCGCCCGTGAAATCGCTGAGCGGCCGTCCCGACAAATGCTTCACCCGATCCGCCATGGCGACCCGGGAGCGCGGCCCGACATTGAGCCGGTGGCTGAAATCGTCGAAGATCGCCGGCAGCGAGCTCGGCGCCGCGATTAGAACCAGTTTCTCGGCCGCAAGCGGCGGCATGCCTTTCACCGAAGCGGCAACCGCATTGGCGGCGACGGCGCCGCCGAAGGAATGGCCGACGGCAGCGGCAAACGGGCCGAACCATTCGCCTGCGACTCGCACGGCGTCGACCGCGGTCACCATATTGAGATGTCGCCCGAGCGAATGGCCGTGGCCCGGCAGGTCAAGCGAGACCACCTTGTAGCCGGCGTCGCGAAACCCATCGATCAGAGTTCGCATATATTCGGTGCGCGAGCGCCAGCCATGGATGACAAGCACGGTGCCGCGGGAGCCCCTGCCCGGCCCCGGCCGGAACTCATGCACCGCAACGCAATCCGCCTTCGTCTTCAGCCGGTGATGGCGCGCCTCGGCCATGAAACCCGCAGCGCGCTCGACTGCGCGGCGCTCGCCATCGCTCAAGGCCTTGACGTTTGCCGTGCGGCAGAACAATTCGAACGCGGCGCGGCCACTGAGACGCGGCGCGACATGCTCGGCCGCGCCGAAGACGCCTCGGATGACCTTCAATCCAAATGATGCCATAGTGTCGGTCCAACCATTCGTTCAGGCATGAACATAATAGTTCAAACATGAACATTAAGCAAGAGCTGCCCTGGGACAATCCGCGCTTCCGCAACTGGGTTGCGGTGGCGCGCGCCTGCCATGTGCTGGAGCGCACGCTGGCGGTGAAGCTGGCGCCGCTCGACCTCAAACCGGCGCAGCTCGACGTGCTGATGAACCTCTACCGTCATCCCGGGATGTCGCAGCACGACCTTGCTCGCAAGCTCTTGGTCGGCCGCTCCAACATCACGATGCTATTGCCGCAACTGGAAGCCCGCGGCCTGCTGCGTCGAGAGGGTGACGAAAAGGACAAACGCGTGCTGCGGTTGAACCTCACCGAAGCCGGCGAGGCCCTGCTGATGCGGGCGCTGAAAGTACATATGGCGCTCATCGAGAAGGCGATGAGCCAGTCGACGCCGGAGCAGTGCGACATGATCGGCGAGCAGATGCGCAAGATCGCCGATGTCCTGAAGGAGGCCTGACCGGCGCTCTCGATGCCGCTACCACATGGTCTTCTTTGCCCGCTCCGGCCATTCCTTGTCATATGCGGCGCCATTGATATTCCTGCGGCTGGTGAGCTCGAGGATCTGGCCGGGCGTCGGCAGCGACTTAGGGTCGGCATGCTTTGCCGGGTTCCACAGCTCCGAGCGCACGATGGCGCGTGCGCACTGGAAATAGACCGCGTCGACGGCGACAACGGTGATCGACCGTGCCGGCTTGCCATCGACCATGAAGGACGCGCAAAGCTCGGCATCGGCTGTGATATGGGCGCGGCCGTTGACGCGCAGCGTCGTGCCGGAGCCCGGCACAAGGAAGAGCAGCCCGACGCGCGGATCGCGAATAATGTTCTTCAGCGAATCGGCGCGGTTGTTGCCGCGCCTGTCGGGCATCATCAGCGTTTTTTCGTCCAGGAGGCGCACGAAGCCGGCGAGATCGCCGCGCGGCGAGCAGTCCAGCCCCTCCGGCCCGCAGGTCGCCAGCGCCACGAAAGGCGAGGCTTCAATGAAGGCTGCATATTCGGGGATCACATGGTCGAGCTCCTTGACGACCGAGGCCTCGCCAGGCAGGCCGTAGAGGGCTTCGAGCTGTTCGACCGATGTGATGAGCGACATCTTTTCGCCTCCTGACCTTTTGCCGGCGCTACCTATGTCCATGACGCTTTGACGACACCCAATCGAACGTCTTGGCGCCAGGCTAGCGGTCGCGGCTGAGGCCCTTCTCGGCCAGCTCGGCAAGGTAGGCGTTCCAGCGCTCGTCTTTTTCATGCCCGAGCGTGTGAAGATAGTTCCAGGTGAAGATCCCGGTGTCGTGGAAATCGTCGAAGGTGATGCGCACCGCGTAGTTGCCGACCGGCTCGATCTTAAGAATCGCGACATTGCGCTTGCCGGGCACAGTCACGCGCTGATCCGGCGAATGGCCCTGCACCTCGGCAGAAGGCGAGGCCACGCGCAAGAACTCCGCCGGCAGTTCGAACGGCTGATGCCCGGCAAAGGTCACGGTGAGCAGCTTGCGGTCCTTCGAGACCCTGAGTTCCTTCGGCGCCGTCATGTTTCTTCCTATATGCGTTGCGCCCTTCCCTACGCCGGTTCGCGCAGTGCGAAAAGGTAATAGAAGGCAGCCGACAGAGAATGTCGGTCGGGGAATGTTACCAAAGATCGAGAGCTTCTATCTTGAATGCGCGGTTGGATCGTATCACATAGCCGTATATAACGACGCTGCTCAGGCCACGGAAGCGCTTGCAATGGACATGATCGACCCCTTCGGTCGCACGATCAGCTATCTGCGCGTGTCGGTTACCGACCGCTGCGATTTCCGTTGCACCTATTGCATGGCCGAGGACATGACCTTTTTGCCCAAGAAGGATCTGCTCTCGCTCGAGGAGCTCGACCGGCTCTGCAGCGTCTTCATCGAAAAGGGCGTCAGGAAGCTGAGGCTGACCGGCGGCGAGCCGCTGGTGCGCAAGAACATCATGCACCTAGTTCGCCAGCTGTCGCGGCATCTTGAGAGCGGCGCGCTGGAAGAGCTGACGCTCACCACCAACGGCTCGCAGCTGTCGCGCTTTGCCGCCGAGCTCGCCGACTGCGGCGTGAAGCGCATCAATGTCTCGCTCGACACGCTCGATGCCGACAAATTCCGCCAGATCACCCGCTGGGGCAATCTCGGCAAGGTCATGGAAGGCATCGACGCCGCGCAAGCGGCAGGCCTGAAGGTCAAGCTCAATGCCGTGGCGCTGCGCGACTTCAACGACGCTGAAATACCGGAGATGCTGCGCTGGGCGCATGGTCGCGGCATGGATCTGACGGTCATCGAGACCATGCCGATGGGCGAGATCGACGCCGACCGCACGGACCAGTATCTGCCGCTGTCGCTGCTGCGCGCCTCGCTTGAGCGCCAGTTCACGCTGACCGACATTCCTTATAAGACCGGGGGCCCTGCCCGCTATGTCCAGGTCGCCGAGACCGGCGGTCGGCTCGGTTTCATCACCCCGATGACGCATAATTTCTGCGAAAGCTGCAACCGCGTCCGGCTGACTTGCACCGGCACGCTCTATATGTGCCTCGGCCAGGAGGACGCCGCCGACCTGAGAGCGCCGCTGCGCGCCTCCGAAGGCAATGAGCTGGTCGGCGAGGCCATAGACGAGGCGATCGGGCGCAAGCCGAAGGGCCATGATTTCGTCATCGACCGCCGCACCAGCCGACCCTCGGTATCGCGCCATATGAGCGTCACCGGCGGCTGATTTTTTCTCCGATTTGGTGCAGGATCACCCTCGGTCACGGACCTTGGGGGCATCATGAAGTGTGTTCATCTCGTCCAGGGCGCGCCTTTGGTGATCGCCTTCTCGTTGCTGACGATTGCGACGACAGCGGCAATCGCAAAGCCGTTCACCTACGTCAATGCGCGCTTCGGCACGTCCTGCACCTTTCCCGACGAGATTTTCAGCGACCGCTTGCCCGAGCCAGAAAACGGCGATGGGCAGCAATGGAGCGCGCCCGACGGCGCCAGCCTGACCTGCTGGGGCAATTATAACATCGACAGCGACACTCCGAAGGGCTTCGTCGCCGACGAAAAGGCAAACACCGGGCCGGGCTACAAGATCACTTACAGCAAGACCGGGAAGAATTGGGCGGTGGTTTCCGGCATCAAGGGCGACAAGGTCTTCTACGAACGGCGCCTGTTCGGAAAGGATGGTGTCATCCGCACCGTCTGGATCGAGTATCCTTCCTCGCTTAAGGCGAAATACGATCCGCTGACCGGGGCGATCGCCGCCAGCCTGCGCGGCCCTTGAGCTGCGCTCGGCGCACTGGAAATAAACCACCGCGCCGACTTCCACCCGATTTACCGCCGACTTGTTCCGGCCTAGCCTCATGAAGCGATTTTCGCATTCAGGGGGAATTCTCATGCGCAAATTCTTGGCTTCGCTTGCAATGCTCGGGATTGCCTTGGTGCCTGCGGCCGCTCAGTCGATCGGTGGCACCTACACTGTCGCCGGCACCAATTTCGACGGATCGAAATATGGCGGCGAGGCAACCATCACGCTGACCAGCGACACAACCTGCACGATCCATTGGGAAACCGGCGGCTCGTCCTCCGACGGCATCTGCATGCGCAATGACGATGCCTTTTCCGCCGGCTACGTCATGGGCAAGGAAATCGGCCTCGTCGTCTACAAAGTGGAGAAGGACGGCTCGTTGCACGGCCTGTGGACCATCGCCGGCCAGAACGGCAACGGCACCGAGACGCTGACGCCGAAATAATCGCTCCAGTAACGCAGCCGATCTTGAGGGCCGCAGGAACCTCCTGTGGCCCATTTCTTTGATGTTGCTGTCTCGCCGCTGGCTGTTAGACGCCTGCGAGAGAACATAACCGGAAGCGCCCTTGCCTCTTTCGCCAAATCTTCGCGGCGCACTGTTCATGGTCGTGGCCATGATCGGCTTCACCTTGAACGACGCGATCACCAAATTCTCCTCCGAATCGATGAACATGGCGCAGGTCATGCTGGTGCGTGGCGCCTTCGCCTCGCTCTTCGTCGGTCTGCTCGCCTGGCGGCGCAGCGCGCTTGCTGATCCACGCGCCATGCTGCAGCCGATGGTCGCGCTGCGTGTCGCTGGCGAAGCCGGCGCGACCGTGTCGTTCCTGATCGCCCTTGCCCATTTGCCGATCGCCAACGTCTCCGCCGTTCTGCAGGCGCTGCCGCTGGCGGTGACGATGGGCGCCGCACTGTTCTTCGGCGAGGGCGTCGGCTGGCGCCGCTGGCTCGCCATTGCCGTCGGCTTTGCCGGCGTACTGATCATCGTGCGGCCGGGCTTCGAGGGTTTCAGCGCCTATTCGTTGCTGGCGCTGGCGAGCGTCGCCTGCTGCGCGGTGCGCGATCTCGCCACCAAGCGCATCCCGCAAGCGATCCCGACCATGCTGGTATCGACCGCGACTGCGCTGGCCATGACGATCCTGGGTGCGC
>NZ_RZST01000260.1:0-8739 GCF_003997575.1 Mesorhizobium sp. M1A.F.Ca.IN.022.07.1.1 | reverse complement strand
GGGCGAGACACAGCACCGGCTGCCGATAAACATACGCTTGTGCTGATGTGGCCGGTACATATCAAGAAGTTGATGGCGTAGTAGCCTAAAGGGGCCTCAGCGCACGAAAGGACGCGGCAGAGCCGCCAACCTGCCGGAGCCAGCTAGTGAAGCTTGCCCCTCGGAGGCTTGGCGGTCAGCCACTTCAATTTGACGCTGTTAAGCTCTTGTTCGAGCTCCAGCGCGAGCCGGACGATGGGGTCCGGAATGGAAATCGGGTCTCTCCCGCCCTCTGCCACCTGCGTCTTCGCCGAAAGCTCCGAGACTACTTTGGATCCGGCCGATTTCGACAGCAGTCGGGACAGGTGCTCCCGCTGCAAAGCGTGAACCTCTTCCAACAGGCTCAGGAACCTCAACGCATCCACTGTCGGCAGCCTGTTGGTTCTCAAGCGGGCAATCCGCTCGTGCTGACGCGCAATGTGCCGCTCGCCATGTCGAACATGACGCTGCGCCATGCTGATGTGGTCTTCGAGAGACATGGCGCACAACGCGAAAACAGGCATCTCGTTCCTTCGGCAGGATCTTGCAGGACAATCGGATGGGCACGAGACGCACCAAGGCTCGCCGGAACCAATAAAGCACGATGGGACAGATAGCCGTCTACAGCGAAACGGTGGCCATGCAGGAGATGATATGCGGATTCGGTTGGGAATTGTGGCGGAGGGAGTGTCCGCCTAAACTCAGTTTGCTGATGTTTGTTGGCATACCCACAAGACGTTGAAACACTTGGGAACCTTCGCTTTTCCGTTTGGCGATGTCCGCTGCAATCCGCTAGAATCACCGCATCGAATTATGAACGGGATTATGAACGGATGGCGCGAGCCCTTAACAAACTTTCCGATACGGCGATCCGTGTGAAGGAGCTTTCCCCTGGTCGGTATGGCGACGGGGGCGGGCTATATCTCCACGTCTCGCCAACCGGCAATAAGTCGTGGGTGTTCCTCGGCATCAAGGACGGTAAGAGAATGGAGCGCGGGTTGGGCTCCTACCCTAAGCCGGTCTCGCTGGCGGCAGCTCGGGAGAAGGCAACAGAATGCCGGCGTCTTCTGAAGGCTGGTCTGGACCCGGCGCATGTTGAAGCGGACGATGCGGTCGAGACCTCGGGACCAACGTTTGCTGAATGCGCGACGGACCTGATTGCAGAAGTCGGGAAGGGATGGGCGAACGCTAAGCACAAGGCCCAATGGGAAATGACCCTGGGCGATACCTACTGCAAGGACATCCGCCCGAAGCGGGTGTCGGAAGTCAGCACGGCCGATATCCTCGCTATCCTCAAGCCGATCTGGCTAAACAAGCCGGAAACTGCGCAGCGGCTTCGGGGGAGGATAGAGCGTGTGCTCGACGCCGCTAAGGCGGCCGGCCATCGAACCGGCGAAAACCCGGCTATGTGGCGAGGGCACCTTCAGCACCTCCTGGCGAAGCCTGGTAAGCTGACGCGCGGCCATCACGCCGCAATGCCCTATGAGCAAGTGCCTGCCTTCGTGACATCGCTGCGCGAGACGGACGGCTTATCCGCGCTGGCCTTGGAGTATCTGATTTTGACGGCCGCTCGCTCCGGGGAAGTCCTGGGCATGGTCTGGCCGGAACTGGACCTGGACGCGAAGGTCTGGACAGTGCCGGCGGCTCGCATGAAGGCCAAGGAAGTCCACCGTGTTCCGCTGCCAGATAGGGCTATGGCGATAGTCCGGTCTCTCTATGACTCGCGCACGTCTGACACGGGGTATGTCTTCCCGGGCGAAACCGTTGCCGGCATCGAACGTGGGCTTTCTTCAATGGCGATGGCTATGACCATGCGGCGCCTCGAAGTTGGGCAGTATACAGTGCACGGCTTCCGCTCAGCCTTCAGGGATTGGGCCGGTGACCAAACGTCATTCCCCCGTGAAGTGGCCGAAGCCGCGCTCGCCCACAAAGTCGGCAATGCGGTGGAGCATGCCTATCGCCGATCCGACGCCCTGGAAAAGCGTCGCAAGCTGATGACTGCGTGGGCAAACTATCTGGCCGCTGCCAACACCGCCAAGCATCTGCGCGTCGTTTCCTCGCGTTAGGTCAAACGACTCTACGCATTATCCCCAGGAAATTGGGCTTTCCCACAAGATCTAGAGGACTGTGCATCCGGTCAGGATATGGCCGGATTGGCCCCAAATCATTGAATCGGTTTGCGAAAAAACGATTCGAAACTTGGACAAAACGCGAACGAGGCCTTGGTTGCTAACTCGAAGAACGCTATATTGTGTGCGCTGATCCGTAGTGATTTGCGCCGAACGAAAGGAGACTTATCGAGAGATGACTTTTGCGCCCAATGCGTACACGGTTGACAGCTTCTGTGAAGCGTACGGCATCCGGAGGAACCTCGCTTACGAGGAGATGAAGGCAGGCCGATTGGAGTACCGAAAGGCGGGCCGGAAAACACTTATCCGGAAAGTCGATGCCGATACCTGGCTAGACAATTTGCCCAAAGGAAAATCCGGTTCGGAAGAGGCTTGAGCGGCGGTCGCCAAACCAAAGCCGCTCAAGCCAATTCGATCCGAATATTTAACAGAACCCTCCCTCGGGAATCTGACAACGGAGCGAACATGAATCGCATACCAGACGCGACGTCTCGCGTTAATTCACAATCTCAAACACCTCCCAATAAATTCAGCATCACAGTCCGCATAGAGCCCGATGGACGAGAGAAGCGTCTGCACGGGCGCGCCGCCTGGATGCTGAAGCAACTGATCAACGCAGGAAAGCGCGGTGTCACCACGCTCGATCTGCCGACCGGTGTCAGGGTTTCACACTACATCTTTCTGCTGCGCCGATCGGGGTTCATCATTTCCTCGCCGCGTGAACACCATGGAGGGGCATTTCCCTCGACGCACTCCAGATACACGCTGGCAACCCCGGTGACCATCATCGAAGACATGGCGACCGCTGCATGAACGCTGCCGCCGACTTCCCGAAACCACCAGTTTCGCCGGACGTCCGTGGGGCGGGTTCTCGCTACGCCGAGACCATCGCCCGCCTTCACGGCGCCGGCTACAAGCTCCTGCCGCTCGGCGATGGGCCGGACGGCAAGAAGCCCTTGGTTGCCAACTGGCCCGGCGCGCGCGGCTGCTCCGTGGCCACGTGCCTTGGTCTGATGGCTAAAGCCGGGTCGCAGATGTACGGCATTCGGCTTGATGGGCTGGTCGTCGTGGATTGCGACACGGACAACGCTGCGACCCGCGACTATGTCGAACAGCACTTCGGTTTGTCGCCGGTGATGACCCGGACGTCGCGCGGCGTCCACTACTGGTTCCGAGCGGGGTTCTACGTCCCGCCGCCCGTGCGCCTGCCGGACATTTCGATCGACTTCAAGACTGGCGCCCGCTCGTTCGTGGTCGGCCCGGATTCGGTTCGGCCCGACAATGGTCAGTCGTATGAGACAGCGGGCGCGCCGCTCGGCTTCGCCGCGCGCCTGCCGATTTTCCGGGCGACGCCGCCACAATGGCAGCCTGGGTCGAAAAGGGCAGAGGTGGGCAAGCGCGACCGCCATCTTTTCCGGCGAGGGATCGAGCTGGCTTTGGTTGCTGACAGCGAGGCCGAGGTTTTTGAAGAGCTTTGCCTGCTGCGGGATCTGGAGTGCGACAACCCAGAAAGCGTCTCGAATGCCGAAATCCGGGCAAAAGCCCGGTGGGCATGGCGCAATCGGGATCGGCTCTACGTTTGGGGCGGCCGAAATTCCACCTTTGCCACCAACCGTACCGCTACCGCTGCCTTGGGGGTCCACAAAAATGGGGATAGTGCCGCGCTTTTGTACATGGTCCTCAATGGCATGCACGGCCACAGGCCAGGCAAGCTCTTCACGGTCGTTGCGCAAGGGCTGATCGATAAAGGCCACCTTCCGTTGCAGAGCAAGAGTCGGATCTACCGCGACGTTCTAGTCCTGGTCGCTGTCGGCCTGTTGCAGGTGGTTCGACGTGGCCGCCGCAGCCAGAAGGAGCCCAACGTCTATCGGCTGTGTCTTCCTGATCGGAGCGAGAAGGGGGAGGTGTAATGCTTACTTCATTCCCAAATATGGGACTGACAAATGCGATACGGGAGACCGTGCCCCGAAACCGGGCGGAGTGCCGCCCGCTCGGTCAGATTATGGCCAAAGCCCGTAACGGCAAACTGGCTGGCACTCGCCTTCTACCCAATGGTTCTGTCCTTGTTGATGACGTCGGCGTCGCGCTCGCAGCGATGAAGCGAAAGGGGGCATAGATGGGTCCGAGCATCGTTCCGTTCCCGATGGCGAAATCAGACGGCGCGGTCAAAGTGGCAGTCGCGGCCTTGGCTGTGCTCAATGGTCCGTCGGCCGACGCGTATTGGCGGAAGCTAATCACAGCCAAGCGCCACGCGATGACCGCTCAAGGCATCTCCGAGGTCGAGGTGGACGAGACCCTTCTGGCCTTCGGCCAAGAGGTGTTCTTGGCTTTGGCGCGCCGATACCAGCCAGATGAAGGTGACGCAGCATGATGACGGTGACCGAGAAGGAAGGCGGCTTTGTCGTGATCGATGATAATTCGCCGAACGGTAGTCGAAAGCTCGCAGGTCCGTTCCCGACCCACGGCGAAGCGTGGCGCGCACTCGATCGGATGGAGGGCGAGCCGATATCGCCGGCAGAGAAGCGGGCAGACTGGATCTCGAACAAGATTCTGTCGAGCGGCCCGAAGCCGAAGATGCCGAAGTCGGTTCGCAACGAAAAGAAGCAAACCACGAAAATGAGGCGGGCTGCGGCCAAGGCTCCGAAATGGGTCCGCGATATAGCCGCGGCGAAGTTCGACCCGCAGGGCCAGCGCCAGCATCGTGAATGGCAACTCGGAACATTCGGCGCAGCGTCGCCGGTGCGCAAAATCAACCCGGCCGACTATCTGGCTTCAAAAAAGGTTTCAGGATGACCACAAGACTTCAACAGAACGGCCTCGTCGCCGTAGATGACGGTTGGGTTATTCTTATCGGGGAAGGTCGCCGCTGGGACGACCGTGTCTATCCGACAGAGATAGCTGCCGAATCCGTCGCCAAGTTGTGCGCGCCTGCCGGACACGAAATACGAGCGGCGCGACGCGTCTGCCGCCTCGGTTGGTCGAAACGACCGAAATGGACAATTCTCCCGAAGGCAGACAACAAGGTGAATTCATGACCATTGCAGAACGTCAGGCGCGGGACGCCCATGACCGCGAAAATCCATGGCGGCCTATGAATACAGCTGTTCGCGGAGACGGTCTCATCTGCGAATTGCTCTTCAACGATATGGTGGGCGACTACGGGACGCCTGGTCTCCAGTTCTTTCTCGACAACGATGGCCATTGGTACCGCATCGATCCGCCGGGCGATGTGTTTTATTTCCCGTCAATTCCGATCAATTGGCGGCCTGCTTATGTTCGTCTCTCGCCTGAGCGCCGGGCCTACCTGAAACGCAAGGCGAAGGGCGATCAATGATCCATGCGAAGCCTAAGTCAGGGCAGGGCAGGTCGCTCCCATTCCATGCTTATTCTTCGTTCAATAAGCGCGGAGGCAAGACACACCCGCGCGTAGCTCGGACGCGAAACCGCATTCTCGACCTGTGGGAGGGGATGGCCAGCTATTCGACCATTGCCGAGGAGTTGGACATCTCCATCAGCACTGTGGTCGAGTGCATCGCCCGGGCGAAGCGCCTGAAAGACCCGCGTGCCGAGCGGCCATTCCGTCATCGTAAGATCCAGATCGCAGAAAAGCGCCGCCGTGAGATCAAGCGGCTGCTCGATGACGGCTACCGACCGCGGGAGATTGCCAAGCGTCTAGGAGTTTCCAAGCGCCTCGTTCTAATCAGGATGAAGGAAGGCGGAAATGGCTAGACCAACGATCTACAGCGACGACATCGCCAACACCATCTGCGAACAGATCGCCGAGGGCAGAAGCCTGCGGTCGATTTGCCTTGATGAAGCCATGCCCGCGAAGTCGACGGTATTTGCATGGCTTGCTGATCCCGGCCGCGACGATTTCCGGACCAAGTACGTGCATGCGCGCGAGGCTCAGGCTGACGTGCTGGTCGATGAGATGACCGACATCGCCGACGACGGCAGCAACGACTGGATGGAACAGAAGAACAGCGACGGCGAGGTTACCGGCTGGAAAGAGAATGGCGAGGCCTTGCGCCGCTCGGCTCTGCGCATCAGTGCGCGCCAGTGGATAGCGGAGAAACTGCGGCCGAAGAAGTACGGCAGCAAGGTCGCGCTTACCGATGGCGAAGGCGGTCCGCTGACGGTCCAAATTGTGAAGTTCAAGGATGCCCCGCGTAACGATCCCCGCTAACGACTGGCAGCCTCGTTGGTATCAGCGGCCGGCCTGGGATTCCTGGGAGCAGGGTTGCAAGCGCCAGCTGCTATTCTGGCATCGGCGCGCCGGTAAGGACGAGCTGAACCTGAACATGCATGCCGTGTCCGCCTACGAGCGGCCCGGAACCTATTGGCACATGCTGCCCGAGGCCGCACAGGCGCGCAAAGCGATCTGGACCGCGGTCAACCCTCACACTGGCAAGAGGCGGCTGTTTGAGGCGTTCCCTGAAGCTCTGATCGAAAACATGAATGATCATGAGATGTTCATCCGCTTCAAGGATGTCGGTTCAACCTTTCAGGTGGTCGGATCGGACAACTTCAACAGCCTGGTCGGCTCGCCGCCGGTTGGCATCACCTTTTCGGAATGGGCGCTGGCCAACCCGGCAGCATGGGCCTACCTCTCGCCGATCCTGGCTGAAAACGGCGGATGGGCATCGTTCATCACCACGCCGCGCGGCAACAATCACGCAAAGGGAATGCTCGACAAGGTCAAGGGCAATGTCTTCGATCCCGTGACCAACCCGCGCGGCTGGTTCAGCGAGGTGTTGTCGGCCGATGACACTGCCGCCATCGACAAGGTGACGATCGAAGAGCAGCGCGACGTGTACGAAGGCCTGTTCGGCAAGGAAATGGCCGATATGCTGATTGAGCAGGAATATTTCTGCTCGTTCTCGGGCGCGCTGATCGGCTCCTATTGGGGCGCGGAAATCGCTCGGGCGGAGCGCGCATTGCGCATCGGCACTCCGTTCGACATCGATCCGAAACATCCGGTGCATACCGCGTGGGATCTGGGTAAGGCGGTCAACAATCCGATTTGGGCGTTTCAAGTCATCGACGGCGTTCCGCTGATCGTCGACTTCTACGTGCCGGACAGCGAAGACCTGTCGGACTGGTGCAAGTGGCTGGACGAACAGGGTTACCACGGCAACGACTACGTGCCGCACGACATCCTGCATCCGCAGTGGGGAACGAAGCGCACGCGTCTGGACACGCTGAAGGATCACGGGCGCAAGCCGAAGATGGTCGGCCTAGTCAGCCTGGCCGAGGGCAACAACGCCGGTCTGCAAACGATCAAGGTGGCGCGCTTCAGGACGACCGAACGCGTTGCGGATGGCATCGAGGGCCTGAAGGCCTACCGGCGCGAGTATGACGACGAGAAGAAGACGTTCCGCGACATCCCGGTCAAGAACTGGGCCGAGCACTACGCATCAGCGTTCCGCTATCTCGGCCTTGCATGGCGGCAGGCGGTCGCCGAGGTGAAGAAGCCCGAGGGCGACAAGCGAGCCTATGTGGGCCAGGCAGACGGCACGATACGCAGCCAGCAGACGGTCAAGGAGGCAGTGGACGCTATGGTAAGGCGCCGCCGGGCTCGCGCAGGTATGTAGCAGACTTTGGTCGAGCAAGCTCCGGGCATGAAAAAAGCCGCCATTGGCGGCTTTATTCGTCGGCTATCACGCGCGCCAGCCGGCAATTGGATTAGAAATGATAGTTGATGCCGACACGAACCGTATCGAAATTGAGGCGGTCCGAGGACGGATCGGGCGGGTTGGTGGTCGAGAAGGACGGGGTGCCAAGGTCGACATGCAGATATTCTGCCTTGAACGAGATCTGCTGATTCATCGCCCATTCCACGCCGGCGCCAGCGGTCCAGCCCCAACGTGTGTCGCTGTAACCGCATGTCGGACCAAAACCGCATGCGCCGAGATCGGCCGATCCCTCCACGTGACCGACTGCAAAGCCACCGGTGGCGTAGGGAAGAAAATTCTCGAAGGCATAGCCGACGCGAGCGCGGCCGGTGCCGAACCAGTCAACCTTGGCCGTGCACCCCTGGCCTGCGACGCCGCACGGGGGCACGAAGGGAACCTCGAGTACGCTGCCGTTCATATCGGCGTAGCTGATGTCGGCTTCCGCACCGAAAACAAACTGACCCTGCTGCCAGTTGTAGCCGGCAGTCAAACCGCCAACAAAGCCGTTGGAATCGAAATCGACCGAGCTGCCAAAGTAATGATAACTGTCGGACTTCCAGCCGTAGCCGGCGACGCCGCCGATATAGGCACCCGACCAGTTGATGCTTTCCGCCGGAGCACCCGCCACCGCGTCGGCGGCCATTGCGGACCCGGTCAACAAAGCCAGCAGACCGGCAAACAAGAAGGAAAGCGAGCGCATTGAAAAACCCCAGCAAAAAACCGATTCACAACCTATCAGCGACCACTGAATAGCGATGTATCATTTGCGCAACATACGAGTCTTTTCAGTTCTGCCAATCAGGAAGGTAATCAGCTCGTGTGTGCCCATCCAAGCGGCTTAGACTTTCGCAGACGGATATAGATCATCTGTCCAATCGCTAAGATTGGAGCAGCTATGCCGCGCGCTGGTGGTGTCT
>NZ_RZST01000025.1:0-30247 GCF_003997575.1 Mesorhizobium sp. M1A.F.Ca.IN.022.07.1.1 | reverse complement strand
GAGGACGAACCTGCCTCCCCACCAATGATGGCGTTCGAGCCAGGGGAACTGCGGCAACTGTTGGAGGACGAGCCTGCCTCCCCACCAATGATGGCGTTCCAGCCAGGGGAACTGCGGCAGCTGTTGGAGGATGAACCCGCTTCCCCACCGATGATGGCGTTCGAGCCAGGGGAACTGCGGCAACTGTTGGAGGATGAACCCGCTTCCCCACCGATGATGGCGTTCGAGCCAGGGGAACTGCGGCAACTGTTGGAAGACGAGCCTGCCTCCACTTGGGCACAAATCAATTCGACCCCACATGCGCGAGCGGACGGTGTTCATCAGCCAGCCCAGGCGCCGTGGCTCCCTGAACGCAGAAGATAACTTTGCGGAGGAGCGGTCACGCAACTGTCGGCGGCGCCGGGCCTCAGGGTGAATGGAAAGGATGGAGTGGCGGATGGTGTCGCGTGAAGGCGCAACACGCGTGCTGACCGACCTGATACGTAGGAAGTCGTTCATTGCTCCCAAATCGTATGTGAGGAACATTCCTGTCCCGGCTGCGCCGCGCGATGCTAGGTCGCGTTGTTCAGCGGGCCAAGCCGATGACACCTACGAAGCTACTGATCGGGCAGATCGCCGTTGTGTGCGCAATTGTCATTATCGGCGTATGGACGGCAACCCAATGGTGCGCTCAAATGCTGACCTACCAGACGCCTCTCGGCGCACCATGGTTTCTCTTCGCCGGCTGGCCAATCTACAAGCCGTGGAAGCTGTTTGAATGGTGGTTCCACTTCGATGCTTATGCGCCGGAGGTCTTCGACAAAGCCGGTACGCTTGCAGGCGCCAGCGGATTCCTGGGCTGTGCCGCCGCAATCGCTGGCTCGCTTTTGCGCGCGCGACAGCGCGGGTCGGTTACGACCTATGGGTCTTCACGGTGGGCCACGACTCATGAGGTCGAGACGGCAGGGTTGTTACGGCCGGCGGGCGTTTTCCTCGGTAGGCTGAACGATCGCTATCTGCGCCATGACGGCCCGGAGCACGTCATGGCATTTGCGCCGACGCGTTCGGGCAAGGGCGTGGGGCTGGTTGTTCCAACGCTACTTTCCTGGACCGGGTCTGCCATCATTCATGATATAAAAGGCGAAAATTGGCAGTTGACCTCCGGCTGGCGGTCGAAATTCTCGTACTGCCTTCTGTTCAATCCGACCGACCCGAGATCGGCACGCTACAACCCGCTGCTGGAGGTACGCAAAGGCCCAGATGAGATCCGAGACGTTCAAAACATCGCCGACATCCTCGTCGATCCCGAGGGCGCGCTGGAGCGACGGAACCACTGGGAGAAGACCAGCCATTCACTCCTAGTTGGCGCCATTTTGCACGTGCTCTACGCTGAAGAGGAAAAGACGCTGGCCCGCGTCGCCACCTTCCTGTCGGACCCGCAACGCTCGTTTGCCGCAACGCTACAGCGGATGATGACGACAAACCATCTCGGGACGGGGCATAACCCTCAGGTCCATCCCGTAGTGGCCTCGGCGGCTCGCGAACTCCTGAACAAGTCGGAGAACGAGCGCTCAGGCGTCCTCTCGACCGCCATGTCCTTTCTCGGGCTTTATCGTGATCCAACGGTCGCGACGGCCACTTCGTCCTGCGACTGGCGCATCGCTGACCTAGTGGATGGAGAGCGACCGCTGTCGCTCTATCTGGTCGTGCCGCCTTCGGATATCTCGCGCACCAAGCCTTTGGTGCGACTGATCTTGAACCAGATCGGCAGGCGGTTGACGGAGCGCCTGGAGGGGGACCCGAAGAAGAGCCGTAAGCATCAACTGCTCATGATGCTGGACGAGTTTCCGGCGCTCGGTCGCCTCGACTTCTTCGAGACGGCGCTCGCCTTCATGGCAGGTTATGGCATTCGCTCCTATCTGATCGCACAATCTTTGAACCAGGTTTCAAAGGCCTATGGCGAGAACAATGCTATTCTCGACAATTGCCACGTGCGAATTGCCTTTTCCTCCAATGACGAACGCACGGCCAAGCGCATCTCGGATGCCCTCGGCACCGCAACCGAACTTAGGTCGATGCGCAACTATGCGGGCCATCGGCTTGCGCCCTGGCTTTCGCATGTCATGGTGAGCCGCCAGGAAACCGCGCGCCCGCTCCTGACGCCAGGCGAGGTGATGCAATTGCCGCCGTCAGACGAATTGGTCCTGGTTTCTGGGTTGCCGCCGATCCGCGCCAAGAAGCTGCGCTATTATCAGGATCAGAATTTCACAGACCGGGTGCTGCCTGCGCCGGTGCTGCGCGACGGTCCCTATGCGGACTGCCCTGCATCACGCCCGGACGGCTGGACTGGACAAGTGTGCAGCGTCGATAGCCGACTTGCTGCGGACGACGAAAGCGCCGACGCGCCAGTTGAAGACGAGGGAGGCGTTCAGCAGCAACGCCATCCAAGCCTGCCCGTAGAAGACGTTGTTGTCTCTCAAGAGCCCGATCAGGCCGATCTGTTGAAGCCCGCAGACGATGACAGCGAAGCGCTCGCGGACAAGCGTGTCATGGATCGGATTTCCACTGCGGCCCGCGCCTACGGTATCAACGAGGGCAGGGGCGACGACAAGGATGTCATTCCCGGCTTCTGAAGTCCGCTGAGTTGCAGAGCGCATCTCAGCGTAGATAACGGCCATAAGCAATTTTGAGCGTCTGGCCGATCCTTCTCCCGTCGCCGGCGCAACGCCGGGCCGTCGGAACGAGCCGCATGAAGCCCCACCGCATTCGCCATCAGTTTCTGCTTGAGCCGGAGCTCAGCGAGAAACTGGACAACCTCAGTCGCGATCCGTCAACGACCAAATCAGCGATCGTGGCGAAGGCGGTCGAGGCGTTCATCGAGCGGCGTGGCGAGAACGAGTTCGATCGGCGCTACGGCGTAAGGCTTGACCGGCTCTCCCGCGACCTTGCCCACGTCAGGCGCGATGCCGAGGTGATCCTGGAGAGTCTGGCGCTCTTCATCCGCTTTTCGATCACGCTTCATGCCCACACGCCTGTGCCGGACAGGGCGACCCAGGCGATTGCCCAGGAGCGTTTTGACAAATTCGTTGAGCAGGTCGGCCGCCAGATCGCTTCCGGCAAAAGGTCGCTTAGCAAAGACAATGGTGGGGGAGGGGAAGGATGAGCTCTCATCCCGAGGCCGACCACCGGCGGCGTGTCATGCTGCGCACCGCCCTGGGTCCGGCAATCACCGAAGCCCTTGCCGATCCGTCCGTCATCGAGGTGATGGTCAATCCCGACGGTGCGCTGCGGCTCGACCGGCTGGGCGAGGGCCGAGTCAATACGGGCGTGCATCTGCACCCGTCCGAGGCGGAACGCATCATCCGCCTGGTCGCCTCCCATGTGCGGGTCGAGGCGCACGCGGACAATCCGATTGTCAGTGCCGAACTGCCGTCGGGCGAGCGCTTCGAGGGTCTGCTGCCGCCGGTCGTGCTCGCGCCATGCTTTGCCATCCGTAAACCAGCGGCAAAGCTCTACACGCTGGCCGACTATGTCGCGGACCGGATCATGCTGCCGCTGCAGGTCGATGTGCTCAAGAGGGCAGTCCGCGAGCGGCGCAACATCCTGGTCGCCGGCGGCACGTCTTCGGGCAAGACAACCCTTGCCAATGCGCTGCTGGCGGAGGTCGCAGAATGCGACGAGCGGGTGATCCTCATCGAGGACACGCGCGAACTGCAGTGCGCGGCCAGGGACTGCGTTGCCCTGAGAACGAGGCGGGGCTCGGTCACCCTTGCCGATCTCGTGCGCTCAACGCTGCGGCTCAGGCCCGACCGCATCATCGTCGGCGAAGTAAGAGGTGCGGAAGCACTCGACATGCTGAAGGCATGGAACACCGGGCACCCCGGCGGCATCGCCACGGTTCACGCCAATTCGGCGCGCTCCGCACTCTACCGTATCGAGCAGCTCGCACAGGAAGCAGTCGTCACCGTTCCCCGCCGCCTCATCGCCGATGCCGTCGACCTGCTCGTCTTCATCGCCGGCCGCGGCTCGTCGCGCCACATCGACGCAATCGCCGAGGTCACCGGTCTCGACGGCAGCGGCGATTACGCCGTTGCCCCGCTCACGCTTTCGCAACTCCAGCAGCTTTGAAAGGCCTTCCTCATGCGCAAGAAGCTTCGCTTTCTTTCGTCCACAGCGCTCGCGTTTCTTATCACGGCCCCCGTTTATGCGGCCGGCTCCGGCATGCCGTGGGAGCAGCCGCTGCAGCAGATCCTGGAGTCGGTGCAGGGACCGGTCGCCAAGATCGTTGCGGTGATCATCATTATCACCACCGGCCTGACGCTTGCCTTCGGCGACACCGCCGGTGGTTTTCGGCGCCTGATTCAGATCGTCTTCGGTCTGTCGATCGCCTTCGCGGCATCGAGCTTCTTCCTCTCCTTCTTCTCCTTCGGTGGTGGGGCGCTCGTCTGATGGCCGCCGGGGAGCAGCATATCGAGGGCTTCGCAGTACCGGTCCACCGGGCGCTGACCGAGCCGATCCTGCTCGGCGGGGCTCCGCGCGCGGTGGCGATCCTCAACGGTACAGTGGCCGCGGCCATTGGCTTCGGCTTGCAGCAATGGATTGCTGGTCTGGTGCTTTGGATCGCGGGCCACTCGTTAGCGGTCTTTGCCGCAAGACGCGATCCGGACTTCGCCAGCGTGCTTGTGCGCCACCTTCGTCTGAAGGGGTGGCTTGCATGCTGAACCTTTCGGAATATCGAAGCAAAGCCGACCGGCTTGCCGACCATCTACCCTGGGCTGCCTTGGTGGCGCCCGGCATCGTGCTCAACAAGGACGGCAGCTTTCAGCGGACGTTGCGGTTCCGCGGCCCGGATCTCGAAAGTGCGACGGAGGCTGAACTCGTCGGCATTTGCGGCCGGGCGAACAATGCTCTCAGACGCCTTGGCTCTGGCTGGGCATTGTTCTTTGAGGCCGAGCGCATAGAAGCGCTGGGCTATCCGAACTCGCATTTTCCTGACGCCGCGTCGTGGCTGGTCGACGAAGAACGCCGCGCTGCTTTCGAGGGGAAGGTAGCGCACTACGAGAGCCGCTATCATGTGACCTTAGTGTTTATGCCACCGCCCGACGCCCAGGCGCGCGCGGAAAGCGCGCTCGTCGACTCTCATTATTCCCAAGGAGAAAGAGACTGGCGCCAGGATCTGGCGAGGTTCCGTGACGAGACCAACCGCGTGCTCGATCTCTTCTCGGGCTTCATGCCCGAAGTACGCGTCCTCGATGATGCTCAGACGTTGACCTATCTCCACGGCACGATTTCGCCTCGACGCCATCCTATCATGGTCCCGGAAACGCCGATATATCTGGATGCCATCCTGGTCGATGCGCCGCTTGCCGGTGGCCTGGAGCCGATGCTGGGTGAGCAGCATCTTCGCACACTGACCATCCTCGGCTTTCCGAACCTCACCCGGCCCGGGATTCTCGATGCCCTCAATCATCAGGATTTCGCCTATCGCTGGATGACGCGCTTCATTCCGCTCGAGAAAACGGAAGCCACGAAGACGCTGACGCGGTTGCGCCGGCAGTGGTTTGCCAAGCGCAAATCGATCGTGGCAATCCTACGCGAGGTCATTACCAACGAGCCGGTCCCGCTTGTCGACAGCGATGCCGACAACAAGGCGCTCGATGCCGACGAAGCCCTTCAGGCATTGGGCGGCGATCATGTGAGCTTCGGCTATCTCACCACGACCGTGACGGTGTGGGGCGAGGATCGCCAAGCCGCTGCAGAGAAGCTTCGCGCGGTCGAGCGCATCATCAATGGGATCGGTTTCACCACGATCCGAGAAGGCGTCAATGCGGTCGAGGCTTGGCTCGGCTCATTGCCTGGCCATGTCTACGCTAACGTTCGCCAACCGCTCGTTCATACTTTGAACCTTGCCCATCTCATGCCGCTGTCGTCGGTTTGGGCCGGTCCTGCGACAAACGAGTATCTCGCGAAAGTCACCCAAACCGAAGCGCCACCGCTTCTCGTTGCCGAGACCAGCGGGTCGACACCGTTTCGGCTTTCCACCCACGTCGAAGATGTCGGCCACATGCTGGCTGTTGGTCCGACCGGCGCCGGCAAGTCGGTTCTGCTTGCTCTGATTGCTCTGCAGTTCAGGCGCTATGCCGGCGCCCAGGTTTATGTCTTCGACAAAGGCAATTCGGCCCGTGCTGCAACACTTGCCATGGGTGGAGAACACCACGCGCTAGGAGCGGACGGTTCCCTTGCCTTTCAGCCACTGCGCAGCATCAACGACCAGGCTAGCCGAAGCTGGGCGGCCGAATGGATCGCCAGCCTTATTGCCCACGAGAACGTCACCGTCACGCCGGAGGTGAAGGAGGCTATCTGGTCAGCGCTGGCCAGCCTTGCCACCGCGCCGGCGCAGGAACGCACACTGACCGGCCTTTCGGTCCTGCTTCAATCCAATGCGCTGAAGTCCGCATTGATGCCCTACACGCTCGACGGTCCCTTCGGCCGCCTGCTCGATGCCGATCATGATGGGCTGGCCTTGTCGGATGTGCAGTGTTTCGAGACCGAGGAGCTGATGCACAGCCAAGGCGCTTTGCTGCCGGTGCTTACCTATCTGTTCCAGCGACTTGAGGAACGGTTCGACGGACGGCCCACGCTGATCATGCTCGACGAGGCGTGGGTCTATCTCGACAATCCGCTGTTCGCCGCCCGCATCCGCGAATGGCTGAAGGTGCTGCGAAAGAAGAACGTGTCGGTTGTCTTCGCTACGCAGTCGCTGGCTGATATCGCGGGCTCTGCCATAGCGCCGGCAATCATCGAAAGCTGCCCGCAGCGCATTTTCCTTCCCAATGATCGTGCCGTGGAACCCCAGGCGCGCACAGCCTACGAACGCTTCGGTTTAAGCGAGCGGCAGATCGAATTGATCGCCCGCGCCACGCCGAAGCGTCAGTATTATCTGCAATCGCGCCGCGGCAACCGTCTGTTCGAGCTCGGGCTTGGCCCCATCGCTCTTGCGCTTTGCGGTGCTTCCGATCCGGCCACGCAGACTCTGATCGACAGGATCCTGTCCGAAGACGGGCAAGGCAGCTTTGCCTCGCAGTTCCTGATCGCGCGCGGCCTCGATTGGGCCGGCGAACTTCTCAAGCAATTCCCTCAACCAGACAAGGAGCAATTAGCATGATGCGGCGACGCCTTCTCTCCGGCCTGATCACCGTTTCCCTGATCGCCAAGCCTATGGCCGACTATGTGCAGCCCGCCTACGCCCTTATCGTGTTCGATCCGTCCAATTATGCGCAGAACGTGCTGACGGCCGCGCGCGCCCTGGAGCAGATCAACAACCAGATCCAGTCGCTGCAGAATCAGGCGACCATGCTGCAGAACATGGCGCGCAATCTTCAGCGTCTGGATTTCTCTTCCGTTGGCCAACTCACCGGTTCGCTCCATCGCATCGACGGCTTGATGGACCAGGCGAGTGGCCTCAGCTTTGATCTGGGCAAGCTTCAAGACCAGTGGCGCAGCCAATATCCGGAAAGCTACGACGCCACGATCAAGGTCAGCGATGTGGCGAGTGCTGCGCGCGAGCGTTGGCAAAGCGCCATGCAGGCGTTCCGCCAGACCATGGGGGTCCAGTCGCAAATCGTCGAGAACGTCCGCGCCGACGGCGATCTGCTCGCCGATCTCGTCAACCGCAGCCAAGGGGCGGCCGGTGCGCTTCAGGCAAGCCAGGCCACCAACCAGCTGATAGCGCTTTCGACAAAGCAGCAGATGCAGATCCAGACGCTGCTCGCAACGCAGTTTCGAGCTGAGGCCGAGGATGCCGCCCGCAAGGCCCAGTCAGAGGAAGCCGCCCGCGAGATGACGAAGCGATTCTTGGGTACCGGCTCGGCTTATCCCGGCAATTAATCACGAGTTCATCACGACGAGGAAGGCAGCGGCATGAACGACCTTGGCGTCATCGATCGCTTCATGGAGACCTTCATCCGCTACATCGACAGCGGGTTCGGTCTGCTCTCGGGCGACGTCGCCTTCCTCACTACCATTCTGATCGGCATTGACATCACACTTGCCGGCCTGGCGTGGGCGCTCGGCGAGGAGACCAGCGTTCTCGGCCGGCTTGTCCGCAAGGTGCTCTATGTTGGCGTCTTCGCCTTCATCCTGAACAATTTCAAGAACCTCGCCGATATCATTTATCGTTCTTTTGCCGGTCTCGGGATTAATGCGTCGGCCGGCAATCTGTCGGCAGACAATCTCCTGCGCCCGGGCCGCATTGCCGCGACCGGTTTCGAAGGTGCTTGGCCAATGCTTGACCAAGCCAGTCAGCTCCTGGGCTTCCCGGAAATCTTCGGCAACGCACTGACCATCTTCGTGCTGCTGATGGCCTGGTTCCTGGTCATCATCGCCTTCTTCATCCTTTCCATCCAGCTTTTCATCACCATCCTTGAGTTCAAGCTCACCACGCTGGCAGGTTTTGTTTTGGTTCCATTCGCACTTTGGAACCGTTCAGCGTTCCTGGCCGAACGCGTGCTCGGCCATGTTATCTCGTCAGGCATCAAGGTGATGGTGCTCGCCGTCATTGTCGGCATCGGCTCCACGCTCTTCGGGGAGTTCGCTTCCGCATTGCAAGGCAAGGAGCCGGATCTGGCCGCTGCCATGTCCCAGGTACTGGGCGCACTGGCACTGCTTGGCCTTGGCATTTTTGGGCCGGGGATCGCGTCGGGTCTTGTCTCAGGCGCACCGCAGCTTGGCGCGGGCGCCGCCCTCGGCACGACCGCGGCGGCAGCGGGTGTATCACTCGTTGCTGGAGGCACGGCATTTTCTGGCGCGCGTATGGCAACCAGCGGCGGTCTCGCCGCCATCCGCGCCGGCACAACAATGGGATCGGCTGCTTCCACGTCCTGGCAGATCGGGCGCGCAACCTCGCCCGACGTTGGCCTCTCCGGTGTGGCTGCTGGAATGCATGGTGTAACCAGTGCCGCTGGCGGCGCCGCTATACGCGTAGCGCGATCCGCCACTGCAAGTGTTGGGCGCAACGCCGATGCCGGGCGCGATGCCGCGTGGACCGCGACCGGCGGCACGCCGACCGCGTCAATGACCGAGCGCTCTGCCGGTTCGGCCACTGTTTCGGCGCCGACGTGGGCAAGGCGCCTACGTTCTGAACAGACCGCCCGTGCACATCGCCACGCTGCCATGCAAGCTGTCCGAGACGGAGACCGGCCGGGAGGCAGCGCCAACCCCTCTCTCAACGACAAGGATGACTAGATGCTCTTCAAGCGACCCGTGCACCGTTACGGCAAAACACCCGAACCGGTCACGCCGTATCAAAAAGCCGCCCAGCTGTGGGACGAGCGCATCGGCTCATCTCGACTGCAGGCCAGGAACTGGCGGCTCATGGCCCTTGGGTGCCTGGCCTTGGCGACCGGACTTTCCGGCGGACTCGTATGGCAGTCGATGCAAAGCCGTGTCGTGCCTTACGTCGTCGAGGTCGATGGCTTCGGCGAGACGCGCGCCGTCGCGCCGGCAATCCGGAATTATGAGCCCTCGGATGCTCAGATCGCCTGGCATCTCGGCCGCTTCATCCAGAATGTCCGTTCCGTTTCCACCGATCCGGTTTTGGTACGGCAGAACTGGTTCGCAGCTTACGACTTTGCTAGCGATCGCGCAGCGCTCTTCCTCAACGAATACGCCAAGGCGAACGACCCCTTCGGTCAGATCGGAACGCGCAGTGTCTCGGTACAGGTCACCAGCGTGGTCAGGGCCTCCGAAAGTTCATTCCAGGTCAAATGGACCGAGCAGGTGTTTGAGCGCGGAAGCCTTGCCAGCACGATGCGCTGGACTGCGATCCTCACGATCGTGATCCGCTCGCCAAGCAATACGGATCAGCTGCGCAAGAATCCGCTCGGCGTCTTCATCAACGCCATTGACTGGTCACGCGAGCTCGACAGCGCCGTCCCACCCCCCCTTTCTCCGACGGAGTCCACCAATGAAAGATAAAATGTCACCGATTCGTGCCGTGCTGATCCTATCGGTGTCGGCAGCGGTCGTTTCCGCTTGTGCATCGAAGAAGGTGCCGCCGCCTGAGATTTCCTATGACGCTGCTGACTTCAAACCGGCCGCGATCGAGAAGGCGCCGGAGAGGCCGATTAGAATTGTCGAGGTGCCAAAACCACTGCCGCTGCCTGGCCAATTGCAGCCCGAGTCCGGCAAGGCCGAGGACAAGCGCCCCCCTGAAGAACGCGTCGCTGATGCCAACAAAGCCGCGACCCAGCAACCCACCAAGTACGGGTATGTTAATGCCGTGCAAGTCTACCCCTTCACCGATGGCGCGCTTTATCAGCTCTATGCCGCGCCGGAGCGCGTGACCGACATCGCTCTGCAGCCGGGCGAGAAACTAACCGCCGTGTCGGCTGGCGACACCGTGCGCTGGGTCATAGGCGATACCGCAAGCGGCACCGGTGACAATCAGCGCACCCATGTTCTGGTGAAACCCTTCGCGCCGGGTCTTGCCACCAATGTCGTCATTACGACGGACCGGCGGACCTATCATTTGCAGCTTCAAAGCACCGAGAAGACAGCAATGGCGGCAATCTCCTGGACCTACAGCCAAGACCAGATCATCGCGCTTCGCCAGCGCAATGCTCAAGCCGAGGCAGTTACACCGGTCGCGTCGAATATCGCGCTCGAAAACCTTCGCTTTCGCTACTCGATCAGTGGCGACACACCGCCCTGGAGACCGACGCGAGCCTTCGACGACGGCAGCAAGGTCTATATTGAGTTCCCTCGTCGCATAGATCAGGGCGAGGCGCCACCACTCTTCATCGTCGGCGCAGATGGGAGCAGCGAGCTCGTCAACTATCGCGTGCGCGGCAACTATTACATCGTCGATCGGCTCTTCGCCGCGGCCGAACTTCGCCTCGGCACCAAGCAGCAGCAGGTGATCCGCATCAGCAGGATTGACGACAGGCAACCGCTACGGCGGATCTCGCTCTTTTCGCGTTCCAGCCGGTGAGGTGAGGGCTCATGATCGAAAATTCCCGCTCTGGCATCCCGCCGAAACTGGATCCCGAGGAACTGCAGCTTCGGGCCTCTCCCCGCCGCGTGGTGCGGTTCAGGCGCGGTGTGATCATCGCGATCGCAGCGCTCGGATCCGGCGCTGTGTTCGGCGTTGCCATGATGGCGCTCCAGGGGCCGGCCCTTCGCATCAGGGATCAGGCGGAAGATCCCTACAGCACTGAGCGCAAACCAACCGTCGAGGGACTCGATACGCTTCCCCATGACTATTCCGGCATGAAGCCGAAGCCTCCCGTCCTTGGGCCACCTTTGCCGGGCGACCTCGGTCGCCCCATCCTCGAGCGGCAGCGCCAGCTCGGCATCGTGCCGGGTCAAGACATCTCGGCCGAGGAGCAGCGTCTAGCGCAGCAGGCGATCGAAGCGCGTGAATCGCAGGTGCTTTTCCGCGTCGAAAATCGAGCTCAACAGACAGATGTCGGTGAGAGCGTGCAAACTGCTCAGCATCCATTTGAGGCACTTCCCCAATCCGAAGCAGCACGCGCGTCAGCCTCGGTGGCGCCGGCGGAAGGCGACCAGAACAATCAGCAGCGAAAGCTTGATTTCCTCAGCCAGCGGAGCACTGGCGGGATCTACAATCCGCATGCGCTGCAGACGCCGATCTCGCCGTATCAACTGATGGCTGGCAGCGTGATTGCCGCCAGCCTGATCACCGGCATCAATTCCGATTTGCCGGGCCTTGTCGTCGCGCAAGTCACCGAGAATGTGCACGACACGGTCACGGGCAACATATTGCTGATTCCGCAGGGCTCACGTCTTATCGGCGTCTACGACAGCGTCGTCGCGTTCGGGCAAAAGCGAGCGCTGCTGGTCTGGCAGCGCATTCTGCTGCCCGACGGCTCGTCGGTCGAAATCGACAATCTGCCCGCGAGCGACACCGCCGGCTACGCAGGGCTGGAAGACAAAGTCGATTTCCACACCTGGCAGCTGATCAAGGGGGTGGCGCTTGCCACATTGCTCGGTGTCGGCACGGAATTCAGCCTCGGCGAAAACGAGAGCGATCTGGTCAAGGCGATCCGGGAATCAGCCCAGCAGAACGCCAGTCGAGCCGGCCAGCGCATCACCGAAAAAAACCTCAATATCCAGCCCACCATCATCGTCCGCCCAGGTTGGCCACTGCGCGTCATCGTGCACAAGGACATCGTGCTGCGGCCATACGCGAGTTGAGCAGGAGTTACCATGGCTGACCTGAAACTTGGAAAGCTTCCAGACCGAACAGCTTCGAAGATCACCATTACCGTCAGCGCGGAGCTGGGCCAAACACTCAAGGAGTATGCTGCACTTTACCGTCAGACCTATCGTCAGTCTGAAACCGTGGCAGAACTCATCCCTTTCATGCTGGCGGCGTTTCTGGAAGGCGACCGAGCCTTTGCCAAGGCCCGAAAAGAAGGTCTGCCGACGGAGCTTGCCGAAAAATCGTGACTCCTCCGCTAGAGGCAGCTGGAACATTGCCTAGCTGTCGCGGCCTACCTGCTCCTCGCGAAGCATAGGATCAAACACCTTGGAATGCAGGTATGCGTAAGAGAGGATGTGGAAGGAAATACCGCGCAACAGCCTAAGTTTGCATTTTCGATTGGATGCGGTAGTCGCCTATGAGCGGTCAAAATGAAACGCAGCTGGTTCGCGATCGACCAAACGGCGAGCGCACTGTGCTTTGCTCAGACCGCCACCGAGTGCCTCGCCGTTCCCCCTTTGAAATATGTATCGAACTTGGCCGCGATGGTTCGAACGAAGGGGCGACTTTCAGCCCGTACGACGAAACTGTCGCCATCGAATTCAAGCGCTCGGGCAGGATCGTGGAGGGCGATGGACCTCGAGCGATGAAGGAGCTTCTCGCCGGCTTTGCCGAACCGCTCCACCAGATCGACTGCCGAGAAGGCAAAATCACACATCAGCCGCTCGATTATCCAGCCACGGACGCGATCGTCGTCGGAAAGGGCAACGCCCCGGACGGCAGCCAACCCGCCATCCGCAACCATGCGCCCGTACCCGGCAGTCGAAGCCATGTTCTGCACGTAGCCTTGGCGAAAACGACCGATGGACGAAGGGCCAAGTCCGATCAGTGTCGGGCAGCGATCCTCGGTGTAGCCCTGAAAATTGCGATGCAAAACCCCTGCGCGGGCCGCTATGGCCAGCGCATCGTCGGGCTTCGCGAAATGATCGAGTCCTATTGCCTCATATCCCTTGGCGACAATTGCCCGCGCCGCGAGTTGAGATTGGGCGAAACGCTCGGTGGGACTCGGCAGCCATGCCTCGTCGATCATCGTCTGATGCTTCTTGAACCAGGGCACATGTGCGTAGCCGAACAGAGCCATCCGGTCTGGTTCCAAGGTCAGTGCCTGCGCCACCGTGGAACAGATCGTCTCGCGTGTCTGATTCGGGAGCCCGTAGAGCAGGTCCAGATTGACCGATTCAACGCCCCGCGAACGAACCCCGTCGACGACTGCCTTGGTCTGCAAAAAACTTTGCTCACGATTAATTGCTTTTTGCACTTGCGGATCGAAATCCTGCACGCCGAGGCTCGCCCGCGTTACGCCGATTTGAGCAAGCGCATCAAGGCGCGCCTTGTCCATGTCGTTGGTTCCGATTTCGATGCTGACCGTAGCATCCGGGAGAAGGTCGAAGCTGTCCCGCAAGGCCGCTCCAAGAGCAACCATGTCATCGGGCCTCAGCATCGTTGGCGAACCGCCACCGAAGTGGATTGCACGGACATGTGCCTTGCCGCTCACCAGACCGGCAATCGTGACGATTTCGGCATTCAGCGAGCGCAGATAAGCGGCCACCGGCTCATATTGGTGCGTCTGCTTGGTGTGACAGGCGCAGAACCAGCAGAGCTTGTCGCAGTAAGGAATGTGCAAATACAGCGAGATTTCGTCGCCACTTTCCAGCGCCTCCAACCAGCCACGGTAAATGGCAGCATCGACCCCGGAATGGAAATGCGGCGCCGTCGGATAGCTTGTGTAGCGTGGGACGTTCTCGCTGAGTTTGACAGCTATTTCCGATTGCATCTCGCGTTCACCGTGTTCCCGCCGAACACTGCACGCATCGCTGAAGCAGACCCTGATCTCGATCAGCCGCGCGCATGGACAAACCGCCGCAGGACTTCTCTACCCTGGATGGGTATCCTGCCGGCAGTTAGGATCGGGTAAAGCGAACGCATGACCTTTCGGCAAGACATTCATACTTCCGGCATTCCTGTTCTTTGCCTCCCTTGCGAGGCACGGCGTCGCGGTGTCTGCGGTGCGCTCGATCCAGACAATTTGGTTGGGCTCGCCAAGACTTGCTCGCGTCGCCGGATCGAGTCAGGAATGGAGTTGACCGGCGAGGCACAGAACGTCGACAGCTACTCGAACGTGCTTTCAGGCGTGGTAAAGCTATCAAAGAGCCTGTCGGATGGGCGCCAGCAGATCGTCGGTCTCCAGTTTGCACCGAATTTTCTGGGACGTCCTTTCAAGGTGGAAAGCTCGATCAATGCGGAAGCGGCAACAGCAGTCACGCTGTGCTCGTTTCCGCGAGCGGCCGTCGAACGGATGATGAAGGCGTCACGGGAATTCGAGCATCGCCTGCTCAAACAGACGCTGAATGAACTCGATGAGGCGCGCGAGTGGATGGTGACGCTGGGGCGCAAGACAGCTCCGGAAAAGGTGGCGAGTTTTCTCCTCATAATGGCCCGGAATATCGATTCCAGTCTCGACGCGGCTTCCAGGTCAGCGTCCTTCGATCTGCCGCTGACGCGTGCCGAAATCTCTGATTTCCTTGGAATTACCAACGAAACCGTGAGCCGCCAACTGACGCGATTGCGGGCTGACGGGGTGATTCGGATTGAGAACGCACGCCATGTGACGGTGGACAGCATAAGCCGTCTGGAGAAGCGCTGTGGCGGCGGACGCGAGCGGCCCTAAGCGGCGAGGCCCATGTCGCATGGCTCCGGGGCGGGCCGTGCTTGCCTTCTAATGCGATGTCGCCGCGCCTTCGAAGAAGCGGCGTCACGGTCGAGACAGACAGCTTTCGGGCTTTGATAGGGACGACGACCAATCGCCAGGTGTGTTTCGGCACATACCGGCGAAGCACGGTCCTTAAGCTGCCACGGCTCGGCCGAACGATCGCGTTCGTTTCCAATGGGATCCGAACAACGTTTGGCAGGGCATCGGCAATAGCATCCAACGCGTCGCAGAGCCTCAGCTTTCGCCTCAATCGATCGCGTCTGCGCCCGCCCAACCCAGGGAACGCCTTCCATGAGGGGGTGAGCCCGCGCTGCGTTCCTCGTTCATTCGCCACCTGCTGATTGCGCCGCCGACACAAAATCGTGCGGCCTGACATAGATCAGGGCGAGGGGGCGGCGGCTGCGCAATTAGTGCGCTGCGGATTTGGCATCCACCAGATTCGAGATCGGGATCTGCAATGAAATTCGGCACAGAGATCGTCCTTCTAAGCGTGTTCGCTTTTGCGGCCCTGGTGGCCGCCGGCTTCGGCGTGGATGAACCTTTCCGCCGACATATGTGGGTGTTGTTCTTCGCAGTGGCTGGTTTCACTGCGATCCTGTTGCGCAACACGGAGTTCAAGCCAGCAGCTCCGATTGACCCATCCGCTTACATGGATGGTCCGATCCGCTACGGCGCGATCGCCACCGTGTTCTGGGGTGTCGTCGGGATGCTGGTCGGCGTGGTGATCGCGCTTCAGCTCGCCTATCCCGATCTCAACATCCAGCCCTGGTTCAATTTCGGCCGTTTGCGGCCGCTGCATACATCCGGTGTCGTCTTCGCCTTCGGTGGCAACGCGCTGCTTTGCACGTCTCTGTATGTCGTGCAGCGCACCTGCCGCGCCCGCCTCTTCGGCGGTGATCTCGCCTGGTTCGTCTTCTGGGGCTACCAGCTGTTCATCGTCATGGCCGCGACCGGCTATCTGCTCGGCATCACCGAGGGCCGCGAGTACGCCGAACCCGAATGGTATGTGGATGTCTGGCTGACCATCGTCTGGGTCGCCTACCTCATTCTGTTCCTTGGCACGATCCTGAAGCGCAAGGAACCGCATATCTACGTCGCCAACTGGTTCTACCTGTCGTTCATCGTGACCATCGCGATGCTGCATGTGGTCAACAACCTGTCGATGCCAGTCTCGTTCCTGGGCTCCAAGAGCTACTCCGCCTTTTCCGGGGTCCAGGACGCGCTGACCCAATGGTGGTACGGCCACAACGCGGTCGGCTTCTTTCTCACCGCCGGCTTCCTTGGCATGATGTATTATTTCGTGCCCAAGCAGGCGAACCGGCCAGTCTATTCGTACCGGCTGTCGATCGTCCATTTCTGGGCGATCATCTTTCTCTACATCTGGGCTGGCCCGCATCACCTGCACTACACCGCCTTGCCAGATTGGGCGCAGACGCTCGGCATGGCGTTCTCGATCATGCTGTGGATGCCGTCCTGGGGCGGCATGATCAACGGCCTGATGACGCTGTCCGGCGCCTGGGACAAGCTGCGCACCGATCCGATCATCCGCATGATGGTGATGGCCGTCGCCTTCTATGGCATGTCGACCTTCGAAGGCCCGATCATGGCGATCAGGGCGGTCAATTCGCTGTCGCATTATACCGACTGGACCATCGGCCACGTCCATTCGGGCGCGCTCGGCTGGGTTGGCATGATCTCGTTCGGCGCAATCTACTACATGGTGCCGAAGCTCTGGAACCGTCACCGGCTCTACTCGCTGCGGCTCGTCACTTGGCACTTCTGGCTGGCGACACTCGGGATCGTCGTCTACGCCTCGGTCATGTGGGTGTCAGGCATCATGCAGGGCCTGATGTGGCGTGAATACGACCAGCAGGGCTTCCTGGTCTATTCCTTCGCCGAAACCGTCGCTGCCATGCACCCATACTACGTCATGCGCGCCATCGGTGGGGCCATGTACCTCTCCGGCGCCCTTATCATGGCCTGGAACATCACCATGACCATCCTCGGCCACCAGCGCGAGGAGGAGCCGATGCCGAGCCCCGTCGCCATCCGACCTGCGCGATCAGGAGCCAGGTAATGGGCTTGATGGACAAACACGCAATCATCGAGAAGAACGCCACGCTTCTTCTCGTTGGCTCGCTGCTCGTGGTGACGGTCGGCGGTATCGTCGAGATAGCGCCTCTCTTCTATCTCGACAATACGATCGAGAAGGTGGAAGGCATGCGCCCCTATTCGCCGCTCGAACTTGTCGGGCGCAACATCTATATGCGCGAGGGCTGCTTTCTCTGCCATAGCCAGATGATCAGGCCGTTCCGCGACGAAGTTGAGCGCTATGGCCACTACAGCCTGGCTGCCGAGTCCATGTACGATCACCCCTTCCAGTGGGGATCGAAGCGCACCGGGCCGGATCTCGCCAGAGTTGGCGACCGCTACTCGAATGCATGGCATGTCGCGCATCTTACCGACCCGCGCTCGGTGGTGCCGGAATCGATCATGCCGAGCTATGGGTTCCTGAAAGACACGCCGATCGACGTGAAGGATTTCTCGACGCATCTGGTCGCCAACAGGCGTGTAGCCGTCCCTTACACCGATGACATGATCGCGCACGCCAATGCGGATCTGGCGGCGCAGGCCGATCCCAATGCCGACACATCAGGCCTTGAGGCGCGTTACCCCAAAGTCAAGATCGGCGACTTCGACGGCAACCCGCAACAGGTCACCGAAATGGATGCCCTGCTCGCCTACCTGCAGATGCTTGGCACACTGGTCGACTTCAAAAATTACGACGAAGCCGCCGGCTACCGCTGAGGAGAACGCTGATGACCTACAATTTGATGCGGGCGTTTGCCGACAGCTGGGGCCTGGTTGCGATGGCGCTGTTCTTCGTCGGGTGCATCGCCTTTGCCCTACGCCCCGGCAGCCGAAGGCTGGCCGACGAAGCTGCCCGCATTCCGCTCGAGGACGAGTGATCATGAGCGACGAGCACATCGATGAGGTCTCCGGCGTCTCAACCACCGGCCATGAATGGGACGGCATCAGGGAGCTCAACAATCCTCTGCCGCGATGGTGGGTGATTACCTTCTACGTCACCATAGCGTGGGCGCTCGTCTATACGACCGCATACCCGGCATGGCCGATGCTGACCTCGGCAACCAAGGGCATGCTCGGCTATTCAAGCCGTAAGGACGTCAAGAACGACCTTGCCGCGGCCGAGGCCGCCAAGGGCAAGTATGTTGCAGCCATCCAGGCAAAGAGCGTCTCGGAGATCTTGACCGACGATGCCTTGCGCGAATTCGCGGTCGCTGCCGGGGCTGCCGCGTTCAAGGTCAACTGTACGCAATGCCACGGCTCCGGCGCTCAGGGGTCGAAGGGCTTTCCCAACCTGAATGACGATGACTGGCTCTGGGGCGGCAGCCCCGACCAGATCAAGCAGACGATCACGCACGGCCTCCGCTTTGCTTCCGATCCGGACACGCGACTGTCAGAAATGCCGGCCTTCGGCGACATCATCACCGCCGACCAGATCGCACAAGTCAGCGCCTACGTGGCCAGCCTTTCCGGCAAGGTCCGCGATGCAAGTCTGATCCAACCCGGCGCCAAGGTCTTTGCCGAGAACTGCGTCGCTTGTCACGGCGACAATGCAAAAGGCAACAGGGAATTCGGCGCCCCCGACCTGACTGACGCGATCTGGCTTTACGGGTCCGGCGAGACGGCCATCGCCGCCCAGGTTCGTGCGCCAAAGCAGGGCGTCATGCCGGCCTGGGTTGGCCGTCTCGGCGAGATCAAGGTCAAGGAACTTGCAGTTTATGTCCATTCGCTTGGCGGCGGAGAATAGGAATGGAAGCCCTATTCTTCGGTCACCCCTGCCAAGCGGACGAGGCCCGGCGCGAGCCGGGCCTCGACACCATTCCTAATGCGATCTGCACAACCCGGCAAGGCTGTCCTACCGCGAGGCTTTTCGACAGGTGCCCCTGACATTGGCTGGGAAAGTGGAGTTGCACGTGCGTGACAAGACGCAGTTGACACGGCTCGAAACAGAAACTGTCAATGCCGCCAAAACCCGCAAGCCCCTTTATGCCGCGCGTCAAAAGATCTTTCCGAAGCGCGCCTCGGGCAACTTTCGCCGCTTCAAATGGCTGGTGATGACGATCACACTTGGCATCTATTACCTGACTGCGTGGCTGCATTGGGATCGTGGCCCATTTGCCCCGGACCAGGCCGTGCTGCTCGATCTCACCAATCGGCGCTTCTACTTTTTCTTCATCGAGATCTGGCCGCAGGAATTCTTCTATGTGGCCGGCCTCCTGGTCATGGCCGGTGTTGGACTTTTCCTGATTACCTCTGCTGTCGGCCGTGCCTGGTGCGGCTATGCATGTCCGCAGACCGTGTGGGTCGATCTGTTCCTTGTCGTCGAGCGTGCGATTGAGGGGGACCGCAACGCCCGCATGAAACTCGATGCCGGCCCCTGGACCGCCCGCAAGCTGATGCTGCGGGTCTCGAAACACGCCATCTGGCTTGTCATAGGGGCGGCGACCGGTGGCGCCTGGATTTTCTATTTCGCTGATGCACCAACACTTGTGGGCGAGCTTTTCACCGGTACCGCCGCACCTGTCGCCTACATCACCATCGCCGTGCTGACGGCGACGACCTACACCTTCGGCGGCCTGATGCGCGAACAGGTCTGCACCTATATGTGCCCATGGCCGCGCATCCAGGCAGCCATGCTCGATGAGAATTCGCTCACCGTCACCTACAATGACTGGCGCGGCGAGCCGCGATCGCGCCACGCCAAGAAGGTGCAAGCCTCGGGGCAGTCCGTCGGCGACTGCGTCGACTGCAATGCCTGCGTCGCGGTCTGCCCAATGGGAATCGACATTCGCGACGGCCAGCAGCTCGAATGCATTACCTGCGCGCTGTGTATCGACGCCTGCGACGGCGTCATGGACAAGCTCGGCAAGGAGCGCGGGCTGATCTCCTACGCGACGCTCTCCGACTACAACGCCAACATGATGCTGGCGACCGCAGGCGGCTCCAGTTCAATCAATCCGTCGCTGGTCAGGACTGCTGTCGGCACCTTCTCCGATCAGGTGGCGCATTTTCACATTCGCAAGATCTTCCGGCCGCGCACCTACGTCTACATGGGCTTGTGGTCGCTGATCGGGCTGGGCCTGCTCTATTCGCTGCTGACGCGCGATCGGCTCGAACTGAACGTGCTGCATGACCGCAATCCGCAATTCGTCACACTATCCGATGGCTCCATCCGCAATGGCTATAGCGTCAAGCTGCTCAACATGATCCCTGAGCCAAGGACAATCGTCGTCACCATGCAGGGTCTGGAGGGTGCCGACATGGTCGTCGTCGGCGACGACATCCCGGCCGGCCGGTCTTTCGCCATCCCGGTCGAACCCGACCGCCTGAAAACGTTGAAGGTCTTCGTTCGCCAACCGGCGGACCAGATCCACGCCCCGGCACAGACCTTCAAGTTCCGTGTCGAGGATAAGGCGAGCTTCGAGTCGAACGAGTACGCCGCCACATTCAACGCGCCAGAGGCCGCCAAATGACCGCCAATGCCCAAAAGCCTCGCGAATTCACCGGCAGGCACATGCTGGCCATCATTCTCACCTTCTTCGGGGTGGTCATCGCGGTCAACCTGACCATGGCCACGCTCGCCAATACGAGTTGGACCGGCCTCGTCGTCGAGAACACCTATGTGGCCAGCCAGCAATTCAACAAGGAGGCCGAGGCCGGCCGCGCTCAAGCAGCGCTCGGTTGGACCGGCAAGCTGACCATCGCATGGGGCGAAGTCCGCTACAGCCTCTCCGACGCTGCAGGCAAGCCGGTTCCTCTGCACGGCGTCAAGGTGCTGTTTCGTCATCCCGCCTACGAGAAAGAGGACAAGTCCGTCACGCTCGCCCTCGCCTCCGGCCAGGAGTTCGCCGCCCAGCATATGCCGAAGGACGGCGTCTGGATCGTCGAAGTCGACACCGATGCCGGCCTGACACGACCCTATCGCGACGTCCGCAGGATTATGATTTCTCATGGAGCGCTGCAATGAGCTGTTGTGCACCGGGCGCTGAAATGGCGCTGGATCTGAACGGCGCCACGTCGGTCCTGCCATCCAGCCAGGAGATCAGGTTGGCGAGCCGATCGCTTGGCGATGATCTTCGGCAGACCGATCTTTCAGTGCCGACGGTTCATTGCGCCGCCTGTATCCAGACGATCGAGGCGGCACTTGGAAAGCTCGATCACGTCGAAAGCGCGCGCGTCAACCTGTCGACGAAGCGGGTCGCGGTCCGGTGGCGAGGAGACGAGGTGCCACCCTTCGTCGCCGCGCTTGGCAGGCTGGGCTACGAGGCGCATCTGTTCACACCCGAGGTCGATGACAAGGACAAGACGCTTGCCGAACTGATCCGCGCTGTCGCTGTTGCCGGCTTTGCGGCGGGGAACATCATGCTGCTTTCGGTCTCTGTCTGGTCCGGCGCCGAAGGTGCTACCCGCGACCTGTTTCACTGGGTCTCGGCGCTGATCGCCATTCCTGCCCTCGCCTTCGCCGGCGGAATCTTCTTCCGTTCGGCCTGGAATGCTTTGCGCCATGGTCGCATGAATATGGACGTGCCCATCGCGGTCGGTGTTTCGCTCGCCTATGCCATGAGCCTCTATGAGACGATCAATCATGGCGACCACGCCTATTTCGACGCGTCGGTATCGCTGCTGTTCTTCCTTTTGATCGGGCGCACGCTGGATCATGTGATGCGGGAGCGTGCCCGGACTGCCGTGAAGGGCCTGTCTCAGATGGCCGCGCGTGGCGCAATGGTGATGCGCGGCGACGGCGCGCGCGACTATCTGCCGGTCGGCGAGATCGAACCAGGCATGCGGTTGTTGATCGCGGCCGGTGAGAGGATCCCCGTCGACGGCAAGATCATCCAGGGAACGTCGGATCTCGACTGCTCGCTGGCCTCAGGCGAAAGCACGCCGAAAAACGTGGCGCCGGGCGAAGCAGTACAGGCCGGCGTGCTCAATCTTACCGGCCCGCTGACGATCCAGGCGACAGCCGCCGCAAAGGATTCGTTCCTGGCGGAGATGGTTCGGCTGATGGAATCCGCCGAGGGCGGTCGCGCGCACTATCGCCGCATCGCTGATCGCGTGTCGGCACTCTACGCGCCCCTGGTTCATCTCACCGCCTTCGTGACATTCCTGGGCTGGATGGCGGCGACCGGCGACTGGCACCGGGCGATGACGATCGCCATCGCTGTTCTCATCATCACATGCCCCTGCGCGCTCGGCCTCGCCGTGCCGATCGTCCAAGTGGTCGCGGCGCGGCGGCTTTTCGAGAGCGGTATCATGGTCAAGGACGGTTCGGCCATGGAGCGCCTCGCGGCGATCGATACTGCCGTGTTCGACAAGACCGGCACGCTCACGCTCGGCCAGCCCCGGCTGGTCAATGCGGACTCGATTGATCCGGGCATGCTGGCAATCGCCGCCGACATGGCCGCGCATTCGCGTCACCCGTTTTCAAAGGCCATGACCGGCTTTGCCGCTCCTGGCGGGCAACACAAATTCGATGCCGTCACAGAGCATCCGGGGTTCGGGATCGAAGCCACTGTCGCCGGAAGCACCTGGCGGCTGGGTCGACGCGGATGGGCTGGATGGAAGGCCCGGACCGGAGGTGAAGGCAAACATGGCTATGGTGGAACGGCCCTGACAAAAGACGGGTTCATTGTCGCGACCTTCGATTTCGAGAATGCGCTGCGCGCCGACGCGGCGGCGGCGATCAAGCGATTGAACGATGCCGGGGTGTCGATGCAAATGCTGTCGGGCGATACCGCCGCAGCCTGCGCCGAAGTGGCAAAGCTGCTGGATATCGACGACTTCGTTCCGTGCCTGCTGCCATCGGGCAAGCTCGAACGCATCGAAACCCTCGCGAAAGTTGGGCACAAGGTTCTGATGGTTGGCGACGGCCTCAACGATACGCCGGCCCTGAGCGCGGCGCATGTCTCGATCGCACCGGCCACCGCCGTCGACATTGGCCGCAACGCGGCAGACTTCGTCTTCCTGCGCGAAAGCCTCCTGGCGGTGCCGCTCGCCCTGGGCGTCTCGCGCAAGGCAGGAAACCTGATCCGGCAGAACATCGCAATCGCAATCGTCTACAATGCGGTGGCAGTACCAATCGCCATCCTCGGGCACGTCACGCCTTTGATAGCGGCGATTGCCATGTCTGCCTCATCGCTGCTTGTTATTGGAAACGCATTGCGCTTGCACGGCTTCATGGCGAATGCGACGGTGCAAGTTATTCAAAAAGTCAGACGCTCCGCAGTCGGCTATTCGGCACAATCCTCGTGACGACCTTGCTCTATCTCATACCAGTGGCCCTTTTTCTGGGTGCACTGGGCCTGTCCGGCTTCGTCTGGGCATTGCGAAGCGGTCAATACGAAGATCTCGACGGAGCCGCCGAGCGGATACTAATTGATCGGGACGACAAACCGGGACGCTGATTTCAATCCGCTGTGCATAAGATGCGCGGATCCCGCTCGTCAGTCGAGCCGGCTCGGTCGGGAACAAGCTGTCCATGCTCCATGACCAGCTTGACCTAAGCTGGGCACTACATTGATTTGTGAAAATCCACTGTCGTGCGAAGGACTGCCTTCCCATGCACCCAGTATGAGGCGGCTGATGCCGCGAGAGTACCTCGCGCGGCCGGACGAGCTTCGCACTGTGCGCACGGGTAACAAGTTGAGCGTCGCGATCGATCACCCGAGCGTGAACTACCAGTGCCGGTTGATCGTGCCCTGGCTGATCCAGATCAGGGTCATATTCGCATCAGTGGTGCTTTATAGGCCAGTCTTCGAAGGAGAATGCATGACTTATGTATCGCGGCCAGACGCGTCCACCTCTGATGGGTTGCATGCTTCATTGCCGATCCATGCCAATTTCCGGCCCTGCGCCTTGCAGCAATGCGGTCACCGAAACTCAGCGCAGATCACGGTGTTCCGCACGTGGTATCCACTCGTCACGACGATAATAATAGGCAGAATCCCATGAGCGCCGTTCACATCATCGACTGCCACAACGCGAATGACTACTTCGCCGACAGGGCGGACGGACCGATCACACAGAAGATGCTAAAGACTGTCAACATCCGCGCGGAGCTCCACATTGCTTTGGACCGAAAGCATTTTCGTGAGGCTGTAGTCCAAGCGAACAAGGCGAAGTGCGACGTGCTTCACATCGCTGGGCACGGCAATGGAGACGGGATCGCTTCGTCCAGTGGGCGAGGTAGCCTTCTTTGGGCTGACTTCGTAGAAATGTTCCAAGGCTCGGATCCAGCGCCGAAGATCCTCGTGATGTCAATGTGCTGCGGAGCATCATACGCGTTGGCGGCGGGCACGGAGCTCAGCGGATGTCAGTCGGCTCAGTTCCACCGTTACACGAGGATAGCCGACGGGATGGCGGCACGCTGATGGGCTCTGACGACAATTTTGACATCGTTGTCGTTGGAGCCGGGCCGGTCGGCCTTTCGTTCGCTGCGTCGCTTGCCCAAAGCGAACTCAAGGTGGCAGTTGTTGAACAGAACACATTCGATAGTCTGGCGAATCCGGCTTTCGATGGTCGCGAAATCGCGCTGACCAACGCTTCGATCAGAACCCTTCGCGAGCTCGGCGCCTGGGATGTCATCCCGGCTTCGGACAAATCAGCAATTCAAGGCGCGCGCGTGCTCAACGGCTCGAGCGCATTCGCTCTTCGTTTCGATCCTCCCAGCAACTCTGGAGAACCGCTGGGGGTTTTGGTTCCAAATTGCCGGATCCGCGAGGCGCTGTTCAAAATCGTCCGCTTGCAGGATCGCGCCCGGCTGTTGTGCGGCCACTCGGTCGTCGATGCAACAAACAGCCAAGAAGGAGCAGTCGTAACGCTCTCTAATGGCGCGCGTTTAACTGCTCGGCTTGTTGTTGCCGCGGATTCGCGTTTGTCCGCCACGCGTGATCTGCTGGGCATCGGCGCCGATATCAACCGGCTTGGCCACTCGATGCTGATTTGCCGAGTGAGGCACGAGCGCGCCCACCACCAGATCGCCATCGAATGGTTCGATCACCATCAGACGATAGCGATATTGCCCCTCGCGGAGGGCGTGTCGTCGCTGCTGCTCACATTGCGCTCAAACGAGGCCTATAGACTGCTTGCCTTCGATGACGATTTGTTCCTGTCGGAGTTGACGAAACTGTGTCGAGGGCGCCTTGGAAAAATGACCTTGGCAAGCAAGCGCCATACCTATCCGCTGGTCACGACCTGGGCGCACAAATTCCGGGCCCCGAGCGCCGCACTCATCGGCGACGCTGCCATCGGCATGCACCCGGTGACCGCTCACGGATTCAACATCGGTCTCAGCAGCCAGAAGCAACTCGCCCGTGGAATCATGACTGCGTGCCGCGACGGCCGCAATGTTGGCGACCCCGACATGCTGCACATATACGAAAGGCGGCTGCGCCTGTCGGCGGCGCCGCTCTACCATGCAACGAACATACTGGTTGGACTCTACTCCAGAGACCACCTGGCGGCACGGCTTGCAAGGCATCTGGGGCTTCGCTTTGCCCAACATGTTCCCCTTGTCCGGCATGGGATTTCGGCGGAGCTCCAGCGGTGATACTGCACCAGCAGTTGCATTTTGCGCGATGTGCTGGGCGAGCGATGGGAGAGAGTGCATCATGCGCCGGAGTAATCCTGCTCCCGACGCTGATCTCCGATTGAAGAATTAACCCGTCCTTCAGGGGGGCTGCATAGGCTGCGGACAAGCAGGAGTAAGCAAGCTGACCCGTCCAGCCCTGGAAAAAGAAGATCCGCTGGAGGCGAGAATCCTTCAGGACCAGCTCGCTGATCTGAGGGCAGGCCTTTTCGTCTCAATGCCGATAAGCATTGTGCTGTCCGGGCTGATTTTGACCGTGCAGGCCCTTTCCGGGAACGGTCTTGCTGGCGCGGCCTGGTTTTCGGTCGTTAATGCGATAAATGCCGCCCGCCTTGCACTCGCCCGTCATCAGCTGAAGGAACCCGGAGTCCAGGATGATCTGACACGGGTTTGGCTGCGGCTTCGCTGGTTTGGCAGGCTTGCTCTTCTGGCGGGATTCACCTGGTCATTCCTTGCCGTCCTAACGGCTGGGTACACGACGTCTCAAGCATCGCTGCATCTAATAATTCTGGCGGGCATTTCAGCTGGCGCGGTCACGTACGGCAGCTCATATGCTGCGGCAGCGATATACTTCATCACACCGCCACTCCTCATTGCCGCCGCATGCTTGCTGACGAAGGGAACCCTGGAAAACTACATTCTGGCTTTTGCCGTCCTGCTTTTCGAGGGCGGCCTGGCTCGAGCCTCGTTCGTTGGACAAGCGCGCTTCCGTGACGCGAGCCGCCTGAGACATCAAGCCGAGCGGCTTGCCGCGGAAATGGAGCGCAATTCCAGGGAGGACCATCTTACCGCGCTCCTCAACAGGCGCGGCCTCGAACATGCAATCGATCAGTTTGAGAACACTGATGGGCCCTTTGTGGCCATGCTGATTGATCTGGATGGGTTCAAATCTGTCAACGATACCTACGGTCACAGAACGGGTGACGAGCTGCTTGCCAGGATCGCCCGCCGAATAGAGGAAGAAGCACCGGAGGGCTCAACGCTCGCCCGCATCGGTGGCGATGAATTCGTGCTGGTTTTTTCCTCGCTTAGAAATTCGCCTTCTCCCAGCAATCTCGCATCCAATCTCATATCCAAGCTTGCTCGCCCCTATCCTGGCGTCGCCTCCGTCCGGATCGGGGCATCCATAGGAATATACTCGGCTAAAAACCCGGGGCTGACGGAAATGTTGTTGCGGGCGGACATCGCCCTTTACACAGCTAAGCGCCGTGGCAGGAACGAATTTTGCCTGTTCGATGCCGAGCTCGACCGGGAACTGCAACGCCGCCAGTCAATCGAACGCGATCTTCATTCGGCGATAAAGACGAGAAGCTTGGGCCCTTGGTTCCAGCCAATCGTAAGACTCGACACCGAAGCTGTGATCGGTTTTGAAGGGTTGCTAAGGTGGTCCCATCCGATTCACGGTTCCATCTCTCCGCCCGAAATCATGACAGCGGCACGCGAAACCGGAATGCTCCAGCTGCTAACTCAAGCTGTATTTTCCGAATGTTGCGCTTTTATCGACGCCTTGGTGAAAGCTGACTGTCGTGATGTTCGTGTGACGATGAACGTTTCACCGCGCGAATTGGAGGCCGGCGATATCGACGAAATGGTTCTGAATGGTCTGGCGGCAAAGGACCTCCCTGCAACGATGTTCGAAATTGAGATAACAGAAGAATCGCCCGTGGACCCGGACAGGGTCGATGAAAAGCTCGGACGGCTTTCACATGCCGGCATTTCCATCGCGCTCGATGTCTTCGGCACCGGCTTTTCCACGTTGGCATCGCTCAAGGACAGTCGGATAAGGAAGGTGAAAATAGACCAGGGCTTCATTCGCGGTTTAGCCAAATCGCGGGAGGATCGGCTGCTTGTCAAAACCGTGATCGATCTTGGTCGGACGCTCGGGATCGAGGTCATGGCCGAGGGCGTCGAGACAGAGGCGGATCGGCAAACTCTGCACAAGCTTGGCTGCAAAACCGCTCAGGGCTTCCTGTTCTCCAAGGCGGTGCCACTCAGCCAAGCGCTTGGTTTGGCAGTTAAAGAGCGCCAGGAGTTGTGACCGGCATCCGCCATTCGCTCACGCGCGCCACCTCGCCGGGTTCAGCGGTATCCTGCAAGTGGATGGCTACTCGGCCTATACCAACCTGGTCAAGGCACGGGACAAAGCCGGCAGCAATGAAACAATCCGGCTCGCCGGGTGCTGGGCTCACCTGCGGCGCAAATTCTACGACCTGCACATCAGCGGGATCTCGCAGGGCCGCGACGGGTTCGATCACCGCCATGACCGAATTGTGGAAGGTCGAGACAAGGTTCGTGGCAAGGATGCTGGAAGCCGCGCCGCGCTGCGTCAGGAAAAGTCCGTGGCCATTGTCGCGAGCCCCTTCGATCTATGGGAAGCGGAACTGGGCAAGGTCTCGGGGAAATCCAAAACCGCCTTGCGGGGCTGACCTTCCATCTGGTCCGTGGTTAGCTGATAGGCGGTTTATTTGTCGTGCAACGTGCTCTTTCAGCCTAAGCTGCTCCACGCGTGGGGTACCAAATGTCAGACTTTCACCACTAGGAAATCGCGAACGGGCGCGGCGCTTACTGGCCGCATTGCCGCAAAATAGCGTCGGAAGGTGGGATCGGCGTGACGTTGTTACTCAGAGTGAGTGGTCCCGAGAGTTGAGGGCAGAATCGAAATTCGCGTGTTCCTATAGCGCATCTCCGATCGGGGGCCATCGCCACGAGCAGCAGATGAGGCAATGCGAAGCTTGGTCGATCGACAGAGTGATGCGGCACGACATCCATTTCCTACCAGCCCATTCCCCCCGATACAGCCGCGCGTCTACTCGAACCTAGAGCTGTCGAGCATGAGCAAACACCGTCCTTGTTGTGTTCTGAGAACTCCAGCTTTACCTCGCCGAATGGCAGCTCGCAAATGATGCAATCAAAAGTGTGCATACCGCGGCAGCGACCACATTGTTTCAGTCTTTTCAACAGCGTAAGAATCTGACGGTATTTTTGACGGTACTCACTGGTTGTGTGACTTAAATTAAGTAATTGAAACAATCAGGTACGGCCTTAATTGATGATTGAGTGGGAATGATTCAGGCCCATCCGAACACCGCTGAAATTGCGCTAGAGTTCGATCTAAGTCACTGAGATAAAAAGTAGTTTTGGCCGGCAATTTTCGCCGGTTATCGGTGTGCGTCGTTTGGAGGTGCCGTACCGGTTGCCGGACCTCACCCACATTGCCACGATGATTTTTGACAGTACCGTCACGTCATAGAGGGCTTCTGACCGTACCTTTTTCCACGCCAAGCAGCTGAAAAATAAAGGTAAATTCTGCAAATCAGCCCTCAAAACCTGATGACGGTACTTTAAGCTCCGCGAAGTTCGGCCATCAGGCGATTACGTTCAATGGCTCGCCATAGCTACCATTTGCAAGGTCCACGAGCCCTGGCGGGAGCAAGGCGGAACAATCCGATTGCGGGTGAGTTTTCAAGATGAAGGGCGCATCTGTTTCGGAGGAAGACTGGGATGAAACGCGTCCTTGCCCAAAATGCGGTACGGCTGATGCTGGGCGGCGTAACCGCCTGTCTGCTTATGGTCGTTGATATCCCCAACCCGATTGCACCATTCTCGCTAGTTTCGCAGGCAAGGGCCGCCACCGAGGTTTCGATCAGCACATTCTACGAAGACCTGTCGTCCCATGGCGATTGGGTCTCGTATCATGGAGCGACCGTTTTCGTGCCAGTTGATGTACCTGACGATTGGCGCCCGTATACCCTGGGCCATTGGGTCTATACAGAGGAGTATGGCTGGCTCTGGGTATCCGACGAGCCATTCGGCTGGGCGACGTACCATTACGGCCGGTGGGGCTATGCCGACGATATCGGCTGGTACTGGGTTCCGGGCACTCGCTGGGCGCCAGCATGGGTGACTTGGCGTCGTGACAGGGAGCACATCATTTGGGCTCCGCTGCCGCCGCGCCGTGATCCGGACTTGATTTCAATCGAGGTAACCTTCGACACGACGCCGGATTATTACTGGGTTGTGGTCCCTAGCCGCGAATTCCTTGCTGCCGACGTTTCTGTCGCTGTTATCCGTGATAGGTCCGAGTTTGTGCGGATTGTCGAGGCGGCCCAGCCGGCCGGCGACGTGACCATCCAGAACAACGTGGTGGTCAACAAAGTCATTGATGTTGATGTGATCGAAAAGGAGACGGACCAGAATGTGACTGCCGTCAAGGTCAGCAAGACCGACGCGCCCGAGCAGTCCGGCAAATTGGAAAATGACACGGTCGCGGTCTTCGAAGGTGAGGTGAAAGCCGACCCCAAGGCAAAACCAGCTAAGCTAAAGGACATCGAGCAGGTGAAGCAGGTTCAGGCTGGCCGTAAATCGAAGCCGACCGAAGGCGCAGGGGCCGATGGGGCGGAGCCGGAAGAGACCGCCAAGCCTGAGCAGTCCGCCGCCGAGCAGCAGGAGGCCGAGCCGGAACAGGCCGCCAAGCCTGAGAAGCCGAAGGGCAAGAAGCAGCCCGCCGCCGAACAGGAGGCCGAGCCGGAACAGGCGGCCAAGCCCGAGAAGCCGAAGGCCAAGACGCAGCCCGCCGCCGAGCAGCAGGCCGAGCCGGAAC
>NZ_RZST01000259.1:0-8795 GCF_003997575.1 Mesorhizobium sp. M1A.F.Ca.IN.022.07.1.1 | reverse complement strand
CCGCCGTGTCATGCCCTTCGCCTATCTGCTGGTCGCCGCCGTCTATGTGGCGATCGCCTCGGCTAGCGGCACCTTCGGCCTGCTGATGGCGACGATCGCCGTCTGGGGCCTTGCCAACCATTTCGGGCTGAACGTTCTGGTGATGCGGCTCACCGCGCTCGACGCCGCGCGACGCGGCACGATCATGGGCCTGAACAGCGCAGTCACCTATTTCGCCGTAACCGTCGGCACCGCCGGTTTCGGCCCGCTCTACACCGCCCTCGGCTTCGCCAACTGCGCCCTGGTCGCCGCCTTGCTGATGCTGGTGGCGGCATCGGCCGCGGCGTGGCGCTCTGCCCGGCAATAGGCTTGCGTGTCGCTTCGCTCTTTGACCGCCTTCAACGACAGCGATGTCGGTGCCTCGGGCCGGAAGACGCTCGCCGTCTTCGTTCGCGACGACGCCGGCGCGATCGTCGCCGGCATTTCCGGTTACACCGCCTGGGGCTGGCTCTATGTGCAATGGCTCTGGGTCGACGAAACCTGGCGTGGCCGGCACATCGCCGCGAGCATGCTGGACGCAGCCGAACGGGAAGCGCTGGCGCGCGGCTGCCAGGCCGCGTGGATCGACACTTTCAATCCGGCCGCGGCCAAGGTCTATCAGCGCCAGGGCTACCAGCCGTTCGGCACGCTCGCCGATTTTCCGGTCGGCCGCAGCCGCATCTTCCTGCAGAAGAAGTTGTCTTAACCCGCGAGCTTTCCACCGCGCATCGGCTGCGGCACCCCGGTGGTGCTCGGAAAGCTGATCGGCAGGCCGCGCAGCACGCGCACCGCGAGGAACGCGAAGCATTCCGCTTCGACCGCGTCGCCCTTCCAGCCGAGCGTCTCGGCTTGCACCACTTCGACGCCGGCGCGCTGGCCGAGCATCGCCATCATGGTCGGGTTGCGGCGGCCGCCGCCGCTGACCGCCAGTCGTCTTGGCCGGCGCGGCAACAGATCGAGCGCCTTGCCGACCGCCGAGACGGTGAAAGCCGTCAGCGTCGCCGCGCCGTCCTCCGCGCCGAGCCCGTCGGCCATGGCCGCGGTGAAGTCGAAGCGGTCAAGCGATTTTGGGTAAGGCTTCGTCAGATACGGATGCTGCAGCAGCCGCTCTAGCCTTGCCTCGTCGACCGTACCCGCGGCAGCCAGTCTGCCGTCGCGATCCATCTCGCCGAGGCCCTTCGCCTTGATGAAATCATTGACCGGCGCATTGGCCGGCCCGGTGTCGAAGGCGACGATGTTGTCTTTGCCGTCCCACCAGGTGATGTTGCCGACGCCGCCCAGATTGAGCACCGCGGTGTCGCCGCTGGCGTCGGCCTCTTTGAGCAGCGCCGCATGATACGCGGCAGCGAGGGGCGCGCCTTGTCCGCCGGCCGCCACATCGGCCGTGCGGAAGTCATAGGCGACTTTGGTGCCAAGCAGGGCGGCCATCAGCTCGCCGTCGCCGAGCTGGCGCGTGCGGCCGATTCGTCGCGGCTGCGGGGCGCGATGCAGCACCGTCTGGCCGTGGAAGCCGACGACGCCGATATCGGCCATCGTCATGCCCTGGCTTTCGACCAAATCCCTGACCGCCGCCGACTGCGCGCGCGTCAGCGCCTCCTCCGCCTCGCGAAAAATCGTCGGCTCCGGCCCCTCGAAATTCCAGACGCGTGCTTGGCGCAGGGTCTCTTCGAGCAGGGTGCGGATCGATTGCGGGTAGGGGGCCAGTGTGTATGTGCCGGTGTCGGCGATGCGCTCGCCGTCGGTTTTAATCAGCGCCACGTCGATATTGCCGTCAAGCACCGTACCGGTCATCAGGCCGACGGCCCAGATTGGTTCCATGGTCGTTCCTCGAATCGCCGCTGGACCACGTGTCGGACGGATCGGCGCGACAGGCAAGTCTTTCGGATGCGCCGGGACCTCTCACCGTGCACCGCCTTTGTGTCGCACTGCCAAAACGGAGCAACCTGGTCCTTGCCTCTTGCCGCCGAAGGAGCGAGCTTGTGCGACTATCAACATCAACTGAACAACGCGTACTCGCAGGAGGAACGACATGGCCGCCAACGTCGCAGTGATCGCAGGCGCTGGAGCTGGCCTCAGCGCTTCGCTGGCGCGGCTCCTCGGCAAGCAAGGTTTTCGCGTCGTGCTGGCCGCCCGCAATGTCGACAAGCTCTCCGCGCTGGTTCAGGAGACGGGTGCGCAGGCGGTGGAGACGGACGTGTCGGATGCCGCCTCCGTCGCGCGGCTGTTCGAGGCGGCCGACAAGGCCGGCTCCCTCGAAATTGCCGTCTTCAACGCCAGCGGCCGCACGCGCGGCCCGATCGCCGAGCTCGATCCGGAGGCGGTCAAGCAGGCCCTGCTCGTCGGCGCCTATGGCGGCTTCCTCGTCGGCCAGCAGGCGGCGCGCCGGCTTGTTGCGCGCGGCTCCGGCTCGATCCTGTTCACCGGCGCCACTGCGAGTCTCAAGGGCTTCTCCGGCTCGGCCGGCTTCGCCATGCCGAAATTCGGGCTGCGCGGGCTGGCGCAGTCGATGGCGCGCGAGCTAGGTCCGAAGAACATCCATGTCGCGCATTTCATCATCGACGGCCAGATCGAGCCGCCCGGGCAGGCGGCCGAGCCAGACCGGCCGGATCGCCGCCTCTCGCCGGACGCGATCGCCGAGACCTATCTCGCAGTCCACCGCCAGCATCGCAGCGCCTGGAGCTTCGAGGTCGAGCTGAGGCCCTGGGTCGAGACGTTCTGACGATCCATTCCACGAACGTGCAATAACGTGCCCCGACGCGAGACCGGTGTCATGGTTGCGGCGGTGGTGGTGCTGATCGTGCTGGTCTGCGGCATCCAGTGGTGTGACCGGCTGGTCGCGTGGCTGGATCATCGCGGATAGGCGAAACGCGAGAAGCGGAAGTCGAATGAACGCAATTTGCCGCGAAAACCCGGGAATTGAGCGGCGGCTTGCTCCATTTGCAACGAGATTGGTTGGCGCGTTTCTTCACCTGCAATGACGCGCATGTCATCGTGCGGCGGGGTTGCTCGAGCAATTCCAGGAAAGTGCGCATCGGTTTTCCGTCCGGACTTGCGAAAAACAGAGAGTTGCCGCCAAGAGGAAGCTGTCCATGGCCAGAATAATCCCGGTGCTCGATCTCGACCGACTGGAGCAGGGCGAGTCGGAACTGCGGACCTTCTTGTTTGATCTGCGCACCGCCGCTCGCGATGTCGGCTTCTTCTATCTCAGCGGCCACCGCATAACGCAGCCGGACATCGACGCGGTGCTCGATGCCGCGCGGCGCTTCTTTACCTTGTCGGAGGCCGACAAGCTGGCCATCGAGATGGTGAAGTCGCCGCAGTTTCGCGGCTACACGCGTGCCGGCGGCGAGCTGACCAGGGGCAAGGCCGACTGGCGCGAGCAGCTCGACATCGGCGTCGAGCGCGCGACCATTTCGCAAGGGCCGAGCGTGCCGGCCTGGACCCGGCTGCAAGGTCCGAACCAGTGGCCGGCTGCGTTGCCCGAACTGAAGCCGGCGCTGCTTGCCTGGCAGACCAAGGCGACGGAGGTAGCCATCCGGCTGCTCAAGGCCTTCGCGCTGTCACTCGATCAGCCGGAGGACGCCTTCGACCCGATCTATGGCAGCGAGCCCAACCACCGCATGAAGATCGTGCGCTACCCAGGCCGCGACGCCACCGGTGACGACCAGGGCGTCGGCGCGCATAAGGATGGCGGTTTCCTCACCCTTCTGCTGCAGGACGAGAACAAGGGGCTGCAGGTCGAATATGATGGCAGCTGGGTGAATGTGGATCCGATTCCGCAAACGCTCGTGGTCAACATCGGCGAACTGCTCGAACTCGCTTCGAACGGGTATCTGAGAGCAACCGTGCACCGCGTCGTCACACCGCCGCCAGGCGTCGAGCGGATTTCGGTGCCGTTCTTCTTCAGCGCCCGGCTCGACGCGACCATCCCGCTGCTCGACCTTCCGCAGGAACTGGCGGCTGAGGCGCGCGGGCCGGCCAGCGATCCCGACAATCCGCTCTTCCGCAACGTCGGAACCAATGTGCTGAAGAGCCGTCTGAGGTCGCATCCCGACGTGGCCCGGCAGCACTATGCCGATCTTCTGGAAAAGGCAGCGGCGGCCGGCTGAGCTTTGCCGCTGCCCGCGCGATATTTTTTCGCCTTCCGGCCAGTTTTTGGAATTCAGTTCGTGGAAAATATACCGCAACCGCCCCAGATAGAGGCCATCGCTCGGTGTTTTCCTCCCATTGCGCCGGGCGATGTTCCCCTCTGAAGGTTATGACCTTCATTTCTTGGCCGGGCCGCTTTCGCGCCCGGCCTTTTTCTTTGGGGCAGCGCGCAGCTTGCAAATTCGCGCGGCCGGTCAGGCGAAAGCGATGCGGATCGCACCAAAGGGCCCGAAATCCGAGACGATCCGATCGCCATGCCGGCATTCGACCGGCCGGATGAAGGAGCCCGACAGCACCACCTGTCCGGCCTCGATTTGCATGCCGTACTGATGCAGCCGGTCGGCGAGCCACACAATGCCCTTGGCCGGATGATCGAGCACGCCGGCACCGAGCCCCGTCTCCTCCACCTCGCCGTTGCGCGACACGATGGCGCCGATCCAGCGCAGGTCTGCCTCGCGCGGGCTGGGGTGGCCGCGCTCCTCCAGCGCGCGCAGATAGATCGCGTCGCTGGTCTCGTCGCTCACCTGCAGGCCGAGCGTGTCGACATAGAACGCGCGCGATAACCCCTTGATGATCGCCTCGCCGGTCCGCTTCTTCTCCTCCGCGCTGCGGCCCCTGCCGATGCGGAAAATCATGTCGATGAAGCCGTTCTCGGGGAGCCGGTCCGCGACCGCATAGGCATCTGCACGGAAGGCGCGCACCCGCTCGGCGCCGGGCTCGAACAGGCCGGTCTCGAGGATGATGCGTGAAACGAGCGCGCAAAGCTCGCTCATCTCGACCTTCGCGTCGAGATTCGCCGAATATTCGATCCCCATGTGGGGCAAGGGCTTGGCGACCGAATGTCAAGTACTTGGTCTCCATGTCGACGGGGTCGTCGGGGACGGGATTGCCGCTCTCGGAGAAATCGCGGATATAGCTGCGATCCGAGCGTTAATTTCTGTTGCGAGTCGTACTGGACTGGAACTTTTCGGAGAGTTGACTCTGCTGCCGCCCAGCACCCGCCCTTCCCTGCCCATGGCTCTGCTTCGCGCCCGCGAAGTGATCATGGCGCATTTTCGTCCGATGCTTGCTCGCCACGACATCACCGAGCAGCAATGGCGCGTGCTGCGCGTGCTTGCCGAGACCGGTCCGCTGGAAGCGACCGAGCTCGCTAACCGCGCCTCGATCCTGCCGCCCAGTCTCACCCGCATGATCAAAGCACTGGACGAGCGCGAATTCATCACCCGCAACAAGGTCAAGGATGACGGCCGCCGCGCTCTGCTCGCCATCAGCCCGGCCGGCGTGGCGCTGATCGAGGAGCTGGCGCCCGAGCGCACCGCCATCTACGACGCCATCGAGAAGCGTTACGGCGCCGAGCAGTACGAGCGCCTGCTGGACATGCTGGAAAGCCTGATCGAGTCGGAGTCAGCGCCAGACTGACCGACTAGCCACCGAAACTCCCAGTGCGCTGGGCTGCATGTAGTTGCGCCCGACATAGAGCAGCGCCGCCTCGTCGCTGCCATGGGCCCAAGCCGGCACGGCCGGTGTCGGCGCCTGGTTGCGCCAAGGTATACCCGATGCGACTGTGCTGGGTCGCCGTTATCGACGCTTACGCGAGGCCAATCTGATGCTCCTGGCTGTCCATCATGTCGCAATCATCTCCAGTGACTATGAGACCTCCAAGCAGTTCTACACGAACAAGCTCGGTTTCGTCGTTCTGGCCGAAAACTGGCGCCCCGAAAGGCAGTCTTGGAAGTGCGATTTGCGTCACGGTCCCATCCAGATCGAACTGTTCAGTTTCCCTGATCCGCCAAGCCGGCCCAGCAGGCCCGAGGCCTGTGGATTAAGGCATATTGCATTCTCGGTCGCCTCGGTCGAGGCAACAGCCGAGCTGCTTCGGTCGCGAGACGTCGAGGTGGAGCCCATCCGAACAGATCCATACACGGGACGATTGTTTACCTTCATCGCCGATCCCGATGGACTGCCGATCGAATTTTACCAGGACGCTGTTTGACGGTGAGGAATTCGGCCGCGAAATCCGCCGGTTGCGGAACGCGAAGCGACTGGTGGAGGAGGCAGATGATGAAGTCAGGCTTGGAGAAGCTGGGGCACGACGCCAGCTGCCATCGGGACGGCGTCGGCAGCACCTAACCATCTTCGCCGCAACGGGGAAGATGAGTCATGCCTCGCCGGTCAGCCGCGCCGAGATGAGCCTCGCCGCCCTGATCGCCGCTTCGCCCGGGGGCCGCTACCGCATCGTCTACGCGCGAGACAGGGGAGGCGATGGATAGCGTGCCGATCGGCTGGCCGTCAGCGCCGAGGATCGCCGCGCCTATGCTGTGCACGCCATCCTGGTGGGTGCGCGCCTGACGATGAACAGGGCAACGCAACGTTAGACAAGACACCAACTTTTCAGCGGCTGGAGCTACACCAGCGCGCCGCAAACAGGTATCTATCGTCGCGACATCATGCTTCGGGGTCATGAGGGAGCGGCTTGCAGCTGGATTTGAAAACAATCGAGGCGCTCGCGCCCGACCAGGCTTCGCTGGGCGCCGCCGCCAAGCTGACCAAGCGGTCCAACTGGCCCCGTCTCGAGACAAACGAACAGCTGGGCCTCATCTGGGGCGAATGCCAGGGCTCGGGAGCGAATCCCTACCGCGTCGCATTCGATGCCCGCGACCACGGCTACAAATGCACCTGTCCATCGCGAAAATTTCCGTGCAAGCACATACTGGGGCTGATGTGGATCGGCGCCACCGCGCCCGCCAGCTTCGATCGGGTCGACCAGACGCCGGAATGGGTCAATGACTGGCTCGGGCGGCGCCGCAAGCCGGGCCAGCCGCCGACGCCGGCAAGCGCGGAAAGCAAAAGCATCGACGAGGCGTTGCGGCCCGAGCAAAGCGCTGCCGTAGAAGACGCCGCGGCCGCCGAGCGCCGCGAGGCGGCGCAGCGCAAGCGCGCCGAGGACACGCGAAGTGCCGTGTCGGCAGCGCTCGACGAATTGGATCAGTGGGTTGCCGACCAGCTTCGGCTCGGCCTTGCCGGTTTTGTCGACGCCAGCAGCGAGCGCTGCCGCCGCATCGCGGCGCGGCTTGTAGACCTCAAGGCGACCGCTTTGGCCGGGCGTATCGACGAGCTGCCCGCGAAACTGATGGCGCTGCGCAGCGAAGAGCGGCCGGACGCCGCTATCCGAGAGCTGGGTAAGCTGGTGCTGCTCGCCAAGGCCTGGCGTGCCGCGCCCGACGATGCCGAGCTGAAGCGCCTGGTCTCGACATCCGAAACACGCGACCAGATCCTTGCCAATCCGGATGCCGTCAAGGTCGAGAGCGACTGGGAGGTGCTGGGTGAGAAGATCGAGGCCCGTCGCGACGGCCTGGTCAGCCACGCGACCTGGCTGCTCGATCTGAAAAGCCCAATCCCACGATTTGCCGTCCTCCTGGACTTCTTCCCGGCCTCGGCCGGGCGCCGCTCCGGCGCCTTCGCGCCGGGGGACCGCTTCAAGGCGAGGCTGGTGTTCTATCCATCCCGAATTCCGCTTCGCGCACTGGTCGCAGAACGCCTGGGCGATGCGTCGCCCGGCAATTGGCCCGATTTTGCTCCGAACGCTGCCGGCGATCCGCTGGCCGCCTATGCAGCTTTCCAGGACGGCGCGCCGTGGCTGTCCGACTGTCCGATCCTCCTGCCGGCGGGCGCGATCGCGCTGGACGAGAAGGATGGCGCCTGGTGGCAGGCGGCGAACGATTCGCATGGCATCGCCCTGCCAGTCGCCGGCTCCGTCAACCAGACCTTGCTTGGCCTCGATCTGACAGTCACGGCAGCACTGTGGAACGGCGCCAGGCTCGAGCTTCTGGCCTCGCAAAGCAGCATCGGGAGGCTCGATCTCTCATGAACGAGCTCGAGCAGGCAGGGCTGGCGAGGCTTCGCGACAACTGGATTTCGGGCGGCGCCGCTTTCGAATTGGCGCCCGCCGAATGGAAGGAGTTCGCGGCTGCCTCCAGCTCGGACGAGCAGGAACGTCGGCTCTTGGCGATCGCCGCGCAGGCGCTGGATGTCGCGCTTCGGCCGGCGGCGCCAAAAACCTTGAAACGCCGTCCGCCGCTGCCGATGCTCGCGCTGCCGATGCTTCCTGATTGGCTGCGACCGTTGCTGCGTGGCGCATTGAAATACGCCGCTGATGCGAGGCTCAAGACCCGCGTGGCCACACTCGTCGCCAGCCGAGGCTTCGTGCTGCATCCGATGGATTGGATGCCTGCTGCGTCGGATCAGGAAAGCCCAGATATCTATGCTCCCTGGGTCGACTGGCAAGCAGGCGCGGATGGCGACAGGCAGTCTCGACGAGGACAACTCACCGCTGAAACCTGGGATGATTTCTATCCTGCCGCGCGCCGTACAGCTTTGGTCGAATTACGGCGCACCATGCCTGTCTTGGCGCGGACGTTGATTGAGACCAAGGGAGCGAGCGAGCCGGCGGAGGTCAGGCTTGCGCTCGTGCAGCTGATGCGCTTCGGCTTGAGTGCCGATGACATTCCATTTCTAAAGAGCCTGTCCGCCGATCGCTCAGGCAAGGTGCGCGAAATGGCCGGCCGGCTCCTGGCAAGGTTGGGTGAACGTAGCGATCCAGCGGATGGCGCGTCGAAAGATTCGATAGC